>JALVFC010000025.1 GCA_027030285.1 Thiotrichaceae bacterium
ATGCAGGTCTTCACGGTTAAAATATTTAACTTCACCAGAGGACAAGGAAAGAAATGGCTTTGCCATCAGCGCCATCCAGCGCTCCCACGCCTTGTCTCCGACGATAGCCATGCGTTCAAAATCATCTAGGTGTTCCATACCGAACTTGAAATCATCTTTGGCAGCTGCAAGATCCCAGCCAGAAAAATTATCCAGCTCAAGCAATACGGAAACTTTACCCATCTGTTTGATTTGCTCTTCCAGTTTAGGCAGGAATTCCTGGTAATCCTGATGGGTAAGTTTTCCAGAAGCACGAATGGCAATAGTGTTGCCGTCGAACACGGGTAAAAACTGTAACATGACAAACTCCTGTTATAAGGTTTTACGATTTATCATTTTCTCAGTAAGTGTAGGAGAAGATGCCGTTGGGTAATGTCATGTAGGTGACAGCCTATGTGATTTTTCAATCACTACTCTTGTCCACTATTTCGTGCAAGAGCAAGAAGGTAAATTGCGTAGTTACTCAAGTGTATACAGTGTGCCACAATAGGGGCACAATGCTTTTCCCTCATCATCCAGCTTTAAATATACACGCGGATGCGAACTCCATAAGCAACCTTCGAATGGTGGGCAGCTAAATTCATTATTGTTCATGATTTCATCGGCTTTAAGTTTGTGTACTTTTTCAGTATTTGCTGGTTTGCAATGCAGAAGTTGCTCATTCTGATGTGTCATTTAGTTTCACCTTGTTCAGTTGTATTTGACAATCCTAAAAAAATACCTGTCTTGATGGTAATATAGCATCCTGGAACCAACCATTATCAGGAACATTCAGCAGATATAAATATGGACAAAACTGAAGAGAAGGCAAATCAGGCACTCAAGGAATTTATACGCTACTCATCCAGTCCCTGGCGAATTGTCTGGACTAATTTTGTTGCTGGTATTTTTAGAGGTCTAGGAGCATTGATAGGCGCTTCCATGGTTATAGCCTTGCTGATCTGGATTCTTGCCCTGTTTGCTGATTTGCCACTCATTGGTGAATATGCCAAACAAATTAAAACTACCGTCTCGGATTATGTGCGGGATACTAACTACAATGATGAATTTGATCGCATAGGTAGTACGCTGGAACGTATCGAACAGGAGCTACACGATGAGGGTGACGGAAAGTAAAACTTCAATGTTGCTGTCAAAACCCTATGCTGCTTGCTTGATTATAAGAAAATTAGACATAAGTTAAGTAAATATTAAAAAGTAGGGTTTTATTGGGGCTTCCTGATAAAATCGCGGAAACATGAATTTAAAGAGGAATATTTTGTGTCATTACTAATTACTGATGAATGTATCAATTGCGATGTATGTGAACCAGAGTGCCCCAATGAGGCAATTTCTATGGGGGATGAGATTTATGAGATTGACCCTGACAAGTGTACCGAGTGTGTGGGGCATTATGATGAGCCACAGTGTGTAGAGGTTTGCCCGGTTGATTGCATACCCAAAGATCCGGATCATGTGGAGACCAAGGAAGAATTAATGCTTAAATACGAGCGTTTGATGGCTCAGTAATCGCATCCGGTGCTTCTACAGGATCGTTAATGGGTTCTGGGTCTGATGGCGCGACCCTGTCGATACCGATATCAGCGCCAATGGCGTAGTCTGATGCTGGTGGTTCGATGCTTTCGCTACTGTCGCTTGCTGATGTATCCAGCACCCTGATCTTGCGGCCGACTTCTCTGCGGCTTTGTAACGCAAGAGGTCGGCCTTTTTTATGGATGCAGTAATACAGTCCGCTTCGGTAGCATAAGTCTGCATTTGCTTTTTCACCAATTTCTTCCAGTAGTTCCGCAAATTCAAGATAGCCCTGTGCGTTAGGTGCCAGGTTCAGGCTGGCTTCGAAGAAGTGCCGGGCTTTTCCCCATAGCTGGTTTTTGCGATAGAGCCGTGCCAGGCTTAATAAAAATATCGGGCTTTTGTCATGCTGTGGTAGCCATTTCTCCGCTTGCTTGATTGCCTGGTTTAAATTGTCGTGACTGGAAAGACCAAATAACTCTGCCAGTTTGTCATCCCATTGTTTATTCAAGGTGCTGGTCAATAGCTTATTGGCAGTGGTGTTGTCACCCGCAGCAATGAGTGCCTTGCAGTAAAACAGTATGGCTCCCGGTCTGCTCTGGATATTGCCGGGTAGTTTTTTCCATTCTGTCTTGAGCTTGGCGAGGTTGTCTTCTGTGGCATACATCTGGAAGATACCTTTCAGGGAGGCGGTCTCATATTTCATGAGTTCTGTTTCATTTAAAATACCCTGCTTGTGCATTTCTGGCAGCATGGCAGAGAGGTTTTTCCAGTCTTCCTGTTTGTAGTAGGATTTTGCCAGCAAGCGTTTTACATAGCGGTGTTTGGGCTGTGATTCCAGCAATGTTACTAGTCCTGCGCGTGCTTGCTCCAGTTGTCCGGCATGCAACTGCATTTCTGCCTGTGAAATGGCGATGGCGACTTCGGCATTGCCAGTGCAGGATTCGCTGGCGCGTTTTAAATACTGATCGCGTTCTTCGAAAGCTTCTTCCATCTGCGCTGCTTTTGCTGCGCCAAGGTAGTGGAGTACGGGTATTTGTGAATATTCAGCATCATTTAGCAGCTGAGTTTTTGCTTTGTCCCAATTGCCTTCAACTAAAGAAATAAGCCCCTGCATCAAACTACTTTGTGTTTTCTTCTCAATTTTCTTTTCCCGATACAGCCGGGCATATTTTCTAAGACTCAAAACATGCTTGATGAGTCGTAGTGCCAGATAAAAGGCAAGAAATGCTACGAGAAGGTAGACTAAAAAATCGGTGGCAGGAATTTCATAATTGGTTCCTGCCCAGAAGAAAACGATATTATCCTGATTAACCAGGTAATTGTTGAATATCCAGAATGCTCCGGCAACAACTGCCAGTAACAATACAATTGCGATAAACATTATTGCGTGTCCGTATTTGTGTTTGCCTGTGGGGTTGCTTTAGTGTCTGCTTTATTTGTTTGCATGCTAACGAATTCCTCCAGCGCGGTGGTTATGGTGGGTAGTGCTGGTGTGAGGTTTTTTGCGTCCAGTCTGTCCAGTGTTGCTACCCAGGGTTTGGCGACAGAAGAGGCGTAATAGGTTTCCAGCATGTGTTTCAGTTTTGCTATCTGTTGGTGGTAGCTTGCATTATTACGTTGCATCAGCATTAAACGCAAGGACTCCAGACGTAACTTGAGTAATAGGTCTACCCGCTCCTTATTGCTCTTATCGAGTGCATAACGCGGTGGGTCAGTTTGCTTTTTAATGGTTATGGATTTGTTCAGGTAGGTTTTTATCTTGCCAGGGATAGTGTCTTCTTGTGGATTCTCAAAGAGTTGGATTTGTTTTCCATTGGGGAGTTCTTTCTCAATTTGTGCCAGGGGTATTATTTTATTTTCCAGAGTATCAATGAGGCTGGATAATGCGAGAACATCAGGGAGTGAGAATTGCTTAAGCTTTGCAATATCCTGTGCCAGCTTGTCGCGGACTGACAGCCATTCGGGTGAGTCCAGCCGGATAAACAGTTGGTCAGCTTCTTTTAATAGTGCCAGGGCGCTGTCTTTGTCGTAGCTGAGTGTAAGCCGTCGATTGGCTGATTCCAGCAGGAAGCGAATTTCTGCCATCATGGGTTGTTTACTCAGGGCGGTAGTGCCTGTCTTTTGCCGTAGTGTGAGTTCAGCAATCTGATCGGTGACTGTTTGTGCAGAATAGGCTGTTTTCTCGCGGATTTGATCCAGTTCTTGTATTGATGCAGCAAGACGTTGTTCGGCTGCATTAGAGCTTTCTTCAAAGTGTTTGCGTAATTCATTAACGGAGGATTTGCTGGCGGTTTGATCCAGCTGTTGGTGAATTGTACTTATTTCCTTTAATGCAAGCTTGGCTTTTTCATGAATACGCAGCCAGTGTTTATAGCCCACAGTGATGCCGATAACGGTAAAGAATAGGGCAAGAAAAGCAATATATAAGGCCAACCTGGAATTTTTTTGTGTTTCGGTTGTCTGCTCCATTGCTGTTTCTGTGACTGTTTCACCGTTAGCATCGTCGGTGTCTGTAAATTCCATGTTTGAATGGTTCAAGGTGCAATCCGGTTATAGTCTTGTGATAAATCTAGTAATGCTTCGACCATGGTCGCATCTGATGGGTTGTTAGCGACTAGCATGGGGTTGTTCAATTTTTTTCTATTGAGTACATTCTGAATGCGCTTGCTGCCGAGCAGTAAGGTTGCAGTTGATAACCAGGGGTAGTGTTGAGCATTCAGCATTGTTAGCAGATTTATGCCACTTTCTGCACTGGTTAACGTGATTATATCAATTTTAGCTGTCTTTAGCCTGTTTAGTAATGACTGAGAGGCAACAGGTTTCCGACGACGGTAAACGGCTAAACAGTCAACAATGGCACCGCGTCGTTGTAGTGTCTTTTGTAGTAGTTGTCGTCCACCTTCTCCCTTGATGATCAGAATGTGTTTGTCTGCAACCGCTTGCATGGTTGGTAGGGCAAGCAGGCTTTCACTATTAAAGGTTTGCTGGGGTTGTATGTGAATAGTAAAACCCGTCTGATGTAGTGTTTGCGCGGTTTTTTTGCCAATAGCAGCTATTTGACAGCCTGGTGTATTCAGATTATCTAGTAAAGCTGCCGCACCATGCACAGCATTACTGCTGGTGAAAATCAGCATATCATAGGATTTTGTCGGGTGGAGCAGGGCAGGGTCTGGTGTAATCCCTTCAATCTCAATGACCGGGAAGCGATACACTTGTGCGCCAAGCTGTTCCAGTTGCAGGCAAAAAGGCTCTGCCTGGTGACGTGGGCGTGTCACCAGTATGTTGTATTGCTGGAGTGGCTGCTCAACTTTCAGTATCAATACCTACCGCTTGCAAGGCGCTATCACCACCCTGGGAAAGGATATCTTCGGCTACTGCAATACCAATAGCTTCAGCATCTTCCGCTGCACCTTGCCGTTGACTACGGAACAGGGCAGAGCCATCAGGAAAACCAACCAGGCCACGCATGCTTAGCATGTCACCATCCAGTTCTGCAAAGCCAGCAATAGGCACCTGGCAGCCGCCATTGAGGCGGGTATTCATGGCACGTTCTGCGCTAACCCGAATGGCAGTGGGTGAATGGTTTAGCGGGGCAATCAGGCTATTCACGCGCTCGTCATCAATGCGGCACTCAATCCCTATTGCGCCTTGACCAACAGCTGGCAAGCTTCGTTCTGTGTTTATCGCCTGGGTAATGCGTTCAGCATAGCCCAATCTCTTTAGACCAGCACTGGCGAGAATAATGGCGTCAAAATTACCCTGATCCAGCTTCTCCAGTCGGGTATTCACACTGCCCCGCAAGTCCAGTATCTGGATATTCGGCATTTTCTCGCGTAGTTGTGTTTGTCGGCGCAGACTACAGGTGCCGATACGCGCATTTTCGGGTAAATCATCCAGTGATGAATACTGATTGGAGACAAAGGCATCACGGGGGTCTTCACGCTCCAGAATCACAGGCAAGTGCAAACCGTCAGGAAAGGCTACCGGTACATCTTTCATGGAATGCACTGCAATATCGGCCCTGCCTTCAAGCATGCCTGTTTCCAGTTCTTTTACGAATAGCCCCTTGCCCCCCACTTTTGCCAGGGGTGTGTCGAGGATTTTGTCACCTTTAGTCGTCATCGTAACGAGTTCAACGTGCAACTCAGG
>JALVFC010000026.1 GCA_027030285.1 Thiotrichaceae bacterium
TCCATTCCTCGACGGAATCTGGGGCTGCGAATTCATCGAGGATCTGGAATCGGACAACCCCGAACTCACCCAACTGGGCTACGTCATCGACAACACCACCAAGACCCGCGCCATCTTCGAAATCAACAAGGGAGCCAACAAGCACCCCGAGATCAGCGTCAACGCCCGCATCGCCCACGAAGACCGCCGCATCCCGATCCAGAACATGATCTACATCGCCGACGGCCCCTCCGACGTGCCCGTCTTCTCCGTCGTGCAGGGCGGCGGCGGCAAGACCTATGGCGTCTACCAGACCGGCTCCACCCGCGAATTCGAACAGGTCAACAGGCTCCAGGAACAGGGCCGAATCCAGTCCTTCGGCCCCGCCGACTACTCACAAGGCTCGCAAACCTGGATGTGGCTCACCAGCGCCGTCAAGAGCATCGCCGAACGAATCGTCAGGGATCGCGAGCGCGCCCTCGGCGAGAAGATCGGCGAAGCGCCCAGGCATTTGAACTGAACCAGGGCGAGCACATATTAATCAGCGCCAAAACAATAGCTTAAGAAACATTTCTTCTGAGAGGAACGTAGAGCTAGAAAAAATCGCATGATCCAGAGCCAAAAACTCAGCACGTTTTGCTGCCAACTACAATGTCAAATCGCTTGTGCTTCATAACTTACTGATTTTTAGATTATTTAAATGCGCTTGCTCTGGAACTGAGCGCTCTTGACCGCAAGAGGTATATGTAAGTGGTATTGTATACTTCTCGCGCCCAAGAATACCCCATTCATGGCGTGCATCTTTTCGCCGATAGCTGCGTTGTAAAACTTGACGTAGCGCCACTATGCCTGCGTTTTTACGCCTTGCTCTCGACGAAAACCTACGCACCCTGAATGGGGTATTCTTGGGCGCGAGAAGTATAAGCATCGCATGCCCACCACGGATTGGAACGTCGTGGAAAGCGTATGAGAGAGAAGGTTGATGAATGGGTGAAAGCTGGCGGGATATCCAGCAACCCCAATCCCAATCGATAAGGAACCACCATGGGTGAACCGGTTCAGGACAAGATTGAGCGATCCATTCAGGCTGCCGAAGGCTTATATCACCGCTTGGTGTTGCTGGTAGGTGAGACCGGTTCCGGCGAGACGGGCGTCCTTCGAGACGTGGCGAAGCGCTATGGCGTCGAAGTCATCAATGTGAATCTGGCGCTTTCGGCTGAGCTACTTGAGCTGACCGCCAGACAACGGGCTTTGCGTTTGCCTGGAATACTGGATCGGGTTATGGGCGCGACGCAGCCTCTGGCGGTGCTCGACAATCTTGAAATCCTCTTTGACAAGGATCTGAAGCAGGATCCCCTGCGTCTGTTGTACGGTATTTCGAGGAATCGCTCGGTTGTGGCGTCCTGGAATGGGATAACTACTGATGGCAAGCTTATATATGCCGAGCCAGGTCATGCCGAGTACCGGAGTTACAAATCAAACAACTTGTTGATTATTCAGTCAGGGAACCATGAATGAACACGAATGAACACCAATTTGCAAATTGTATTGAGAGGCGGGTAATTCGCGTCGACTTGCGTCTATTCGTCGTTCAAGGGGGGCTTTGATGAAATACGGCGACCTTATCCAGTTCGCCCCGATTGAGTCGGTCGTTCAATTGTGTGACGCGGACAAGTCCAGCGCCGGGCAGAATTGTACCAAGCGGCCCACAGCCGTACTGGATGCGTTGGAACTGCTCGATGGTGAAAAAATCAATCCGAGCAAATCAATATACGCCAAGTTTGTTCGGGAGGCTTTGGAAGCCAAAGGCCATGGTCAGGCGGTGACTCGCAGCGAAATTATCCAGGACGACCACGTTCTGGAATATATGAATCCAGGCACATCAAGGCTCGAGCCCGAATGGGTAGTGGTTATCCTGGTCACATTGGTCTACTCCGGCTATATTGTTCTCGCTATTCCGGGTAATAAATTCGACGCTATCGGCCTTGCGCAGTTTGCCGCCACCGGCATGGGTGAACGGATCCATTTCAAACATCTGGAGCAGCCCAAAGAGGGGAACCTGCCCGCGGTCAAAGCGCTATTTGAACTACTTGGTATGACGCTTGGTATGGTCCAGCTTGTTACTCAGGACAAGGACGAACCAGTGCAGAACCTGCAGCAGGCCGTAGACAAAGTGGTCAAACGCATCGTCACGACCCAGCAGCCCCTGTGTGATGGGTTGTCATTCTGGGGAATGGATTTGCTCGCTGACACCGACCTTGCCAGCCAGGTCAGCGGACTGGATGAAGCCAAGAGCGTCGCGTACATTGGCCTGAACGCCAAGGCCCGGCTGGGCGTGAACAACGATAAGCGTAAAGCGGCGCTACTCAATGATGCCCGCCTGCAGACCTCGCTCAAACTAGCTGGTTTCGACCTGATGCCACGGAAACAGCTCACCGACTTCCAGATCCGCCTGGCTGGCTTGAAGGGCTGCTTTGCCCTGATCAAGTCGAAGGAACTGTCAGCGCCGCGCGACAGCAACTTTGTCCATGCCTTGAAGGAGGTGCTTTCCGGTCTGGTGAAAGTAACCGTTACGGCGCAGGAACTTGAAACTGCCCAGCAGGTAACCGACGGCCCGGTAACCCCGGCTGAGATGAAGATGAGGAGGGGAAGATGATAAGACTAAGCGATGAAGAGCTTGAAACATTGTTAGACGATACGGAATCTGATCGTGCTGAACGTAAAGAATCATTCAAAGGTGATGTTCCAAAAAAAGCAAGGCAGGCCGTATGCGCCTTCGCAAATGATCTGCCTAATTATAATCTTCCAGGCATTCTCTTCATTGGCGCTAAAGATAATGGAGAGCCATCTTATCTGGATATGACAGACCAGCTTCTACGGTCGCTGGCTGACATAAAAACCGATGGCAATATTTTGCCTTTGCCTGTGCTGTCCGTGGAAAAACGAACATTGAAGGGTGCGGAAATGGCCGTTGTTACTGTTATGCCTTCTGACATGCCTCCTGTAAAATACGAGGGTCGTATCTGGATTCGTACTGGCCCCAGACGCGCTATAGCCAATGAACAGGAAGAGCGTATTCTTAATGAGAAAAGAAGGTACAAAAATATACCTTTCGATATTTATCCTATTCCGTCAGCGCGAATAACTGATTTATCTCGGATAATATTTGAAAACGAATATTTGCCAGCTGCTTTTGCTGCAGATGTGCTGGAATCGAATAACCGCACTTATGAAGAGCGCCTGGCGTCCTGTAAAATGATCGTTTCACCGGATGATACAACGCCAACTGTCTTGGGCCTTTTGTCAATTGGTAAAACACCGCAGGATTTTTTATCTGGAGCCTATGTGCAGTTTCTGCGTATTGATGGAATAGAGTTGGCTGATCCGGTAATCGATGAAGAAAACATACGCGGAACACTGGTTGAAATTTTGCGTAGAACAGAGGAAAAGCTAAGCGCTCACAATCGAACAACGATCGATATTGTGTCCTCTCCAACACACAATAAAGAACTAGCCTATCCGTCAGCAGCTATCCAGCAAATCCTGTATAATGCTGCGTTGCATCGAACCTATGAAAGTACCAACTCACCTGTTCGGGTTTATTGGTTTAATGATCGTATAGAAATCATCAGCCCCGGCGGACCTTATGGCAATGTAACGACTGAAAACTTTGGTAGTTCGGGAATAACAGATTACAGAAATCCAAATATAGCAGATGTATTAAAGACCTTTGGCTTTATCCAGGCCTTTGGTAGAGGTATTGCCACCGCCAGAAGATTAATGCAAGAAAACGGCAACCCAGATCTCGAGTTTCAAACAACTTCCAGCGCTGTTGTTTGCGTATTGAGAGGTAAACCATGACGACACCTGTGCTAACATTCTTTAATAACAAGGGCGGAGTTGGTAAAACCTCGCTAATTTATCATCTGGCATGGACATTTGCTGCCCTTCGCAAGCGTGTTGTTGTTGCAGATCTTGACCCACAAGCCAATCTGACTGCAGCTTTCCTCGATGAAGAAAAGATAGAACGGTTATGGAATGAGAAGGCCTCTGGTTCAACTATTTACCAGTGTGTAAAGCCGTTAACAGGCGTGGGCGATATTGTAGAACCAGTACTGCAACACATGAGTGCTGACCTTTATCTTCTTCCCGGAGATGTTGCGCTTTCCAGCTATGAAGACGCTCTTTCTAATGAATGGCCACATAGCATGGGGGATAGTAATCTCTACCGTCCAATGCGTGTTTTAAGTTCATTTTGGCAGGTCATGCAAATGGCATCACAAAAAATAGAAGCTGATATTATTCTGGTGGATATTGGCCCAAACCTGGGTGCAATTAATCGATCTGTGCTGATTGCAACAGACTATGTCGCAATTCCACTGGGTGCAGATCTGTTTTCATTGCAGGGCTTGAAGAACCTGGGGCCAACTTTGAAAAGTTGGAAAAACCTGTGGAAAAAACGCTTAGATAACTGGGAAAGTAGTGCGGAAGTACGGAACTTCCCGAGTTTTCAATTGCCCGAAGGGAAGATGCAGCCCATCGGTTATCTCTGTCAGCAGCATAGTGTACGACTGGATCGACCGGTAAAAGCCTATGACAAATGGGTTAAGCGCATCCCGAATGTCTACCGACAAGCGGTGTTGGGGGAGAATGTGGATTCAAAAATCAAGCCAGAAGATGACAGCTACTGTCTGGCGACAATAAAACATTATCGGAGTTTAATTCCAATGGCGCAGGAACACCGCAAGCCTATATTTAAATTGACATCAGCCGATGGCGCCATCGGTAGTCATGCCAATGCTGTTCAGGATGCTAGACGGGATTTTCAGCGACTGGCTGAAAATATTGTAAATAAAATCGGAATAAAGCTATGAGCTGGGGCAGTTTATTGTCTATCAAAGGGTTAAAACACCGGTTTCAGGGTTAAAAACCGGCTTCAGCTGGTCAGCTTTAGCTGAGAGAATGAGCCTCCGTAACGTTTTGGAGGTGTCATGGATGAATGGCACTAAGTTAAGAGCCTCCGCGTGAACGAATAATCTGATTAAATACAAAGGGTAATCCCCCGGCTCAGCCGGGGAGACAGAAAAAGTTTGACAGATCCGGGAGTCCATCGGACAAACTCCAAGTCGTGAGCCGCCAAGCCAACGACATAGGAGGAATCCGATGGACGAATGTAAGAGTCTAAGCCACAGCCGGTGGGAGTGTAAGTATCATGTGGTATTTATACCAAAAAGCCGCAGAAAGGTGCTGTATGTACAGCTAAGGCGCCATTTGGGAGAAGTGTTTCGCCGATTGGCGGAGCAGAAAGAGAGCCATATAGAGGAAGGCCATCTACTGGTGGATCATGTGCATATGCTGATCAGCATTCCGCCCAAGTACGCGGTATCGAGTGTGATAGGGTACATCAAGGGCAAGAGTGCGATACACATAGCACGGGTATACGGAGAGAGAAGGAGGGACTTCGTGGGCCAGCACTTCTGGGCGCGGGGTTATTTTGTATCGACAGTTGGTCGAGACGAAGAGGTAATAAGGAACTACATCAGGCACCAGGAGCAGGAGGACAAGCGACTGGAGCAGATGGAGTTATTGCGCTAATGCCGCCTTTAGGCGAATGGCGCTAAGTTAAGCCCGCAGCTTCTTGGCATGTCCAGATTTTTCAATGTCTTTGCGAGCCTCTTGTCGAGATTTATTGAGTCGGGGATAGGG
>JALVFC010000027.1 GCA_027030285.1 Thiotrichaceae bacterium
GGGAGCCACTAGCTGCCCGCAAGGTTCAACTGGAAAAACAGTTACAGAACAGGGAAAACGAACTGCGCTGGATGCAAAATGCACAAAGAAAAATTGTCCATGCAAGAAGTCAGCCGCAGCGCGTGCAACACAAAAAAATAAGCAATCCCTCTCAGGTCATCGAAACAGCATTGCAGCGATATCAGCTGAAAAAAAGCCTGAAACAGATGCGTGGCAACAAGGAAGTCAGTATTTCACTAAAAGAAGTTAATGCAGACAAGGTATTTCAGTTTCTTGGTGAACTGGAAACCCGCTATGGGCTGCAAATTATCACAATGAATATTAATCCACTTGAAAAAGACAAGAGTAAATCTAAAGGCAAGGTCAATGCCACCATCAAACTGGCATCAAGCAAATAGGGGAACAGCAAGTGAAGAAAATTGTATTACTGGGGATAGCAGTATTTCTGCTTGCATTATTTTTAAAAACACCTGCAAGCCTGATTGTTTCCCAGATTGAATCTCAATCAAATGTTAGTCTAAGTGGTGTCAGTGGCACTTTGTGGAAAGGTCGTGCACAACAGCTAAATGTGGCAGGTAACCCATTGGGTGAATTAAGCTGGACGGTTAAGCTCTGGAGCCTGTTAACCGGTAGCCTGGCTGGCAAGCTGGATATTCAGGGAGATGAGCTTACGGTAGATGGCAATTACGCTATATCATTTGCCAGAACATTAACCCTGGATGATACCCATATTGAGATAAGCGCTGGCTTGATCAACAGCTTGCAAAGTTATGTCAGGCTAAGTGGTGGTCACTTAAGAGGAACAATCGACCATCTGGAGGTGCCGCTATCTTTACAGACTCCTCCACTCATGGCAGCTATCATTAACCTGGAACAGGGTGGGCTCTCCAGTCCTTTCTCTGTTGCTGAAGGTAATTATCAGTTAAAAATAGAGCCAAAGGCAGAAGGAATACTGCTGGGTACACTGAACTCCAGTGATGCACCAGTCGATCTCAAAGGTACAGTCAGCCTGAATAAAGACTGGCGTTACCAAACGGATCTAAAAATAAAAACAACACCACAAGGGAGAAACCTGCAAGGCACGCTTTCAATGATAGGCAGACCGCAGGCAGATGGCTATATACACATCAAGGAAAGTGCGCAGCTCAAGCTGTCAGGACAGTAATACAACAATGTGTTATTGCGGAATATCGGCCTGCTCTTCAGGTTCAGAGCTTTCGCTAACCCTGGATAGCGGCTTTCTACAGTCTGCGGTAGGTCTGATTGACGGGTCTTTAAGAAACTGGCTATAAAGCTCAATAGCGCAAGGCATTCTATCCATGACGCTATGGGAAATATTAGGAAAGCTAAAAAACTCTGAATGTGGATACTGGTTTAATACATCATCCACCCAGCTAATCGGAGTCACAGGATCGTCTTCACCTGACAGGATTAGCACCGGAACCTCCGACTTTTTGGTTAGTTTGTTAATTCCCTGATTTTTTATCTGCTTCTCCCACATTTTGCAAGCATCGTAATCTACGAAGAGATAGGGTTTTAGTTTGGGGTATTTGTCATAGATGGTCGCCATTGTTTTTTCATCAACAGGCGGATTATCAATACACTCAATCGCTCTGAATACGACTTCACTGATAGAATCTTGCAAACGCGACTGTAAAAAATCAAGAATATAGTCTTTTAGCAAATCACTCTCCCGATGATAGAACGCATCAATCACAGCGGGCAAGTCATTCAGGCTGCCGGATTCATATTGATTATCAAACAGAAAATCAATAAAGGTTTCATCATTAAAAATGACCTCGGATAAACCCAGAGAAGGGTCGGATACCTTTATTTTCAGTGGATTTTCTTTTAGCTCGCTAACGGTTTCCCAAAACTTGGTTTTGATATTTCCATGCTCTTTTTTGCAGGTGTCGCGGGAGTCGCAATAGACAAATATTTTCTTCAGGCTGGCATCGAGTAACGTCGGCCACTCCTGGAAAAAATGTTTTTGTACCGGATAAACAGAATCCAGCACCATGCTGCGTACTTTTCCAGGGTTCTTTTGCTCTATCACAGTGGCCAGCCGTGTACTATAGGAAACCCCTTGAAGGTTCCAGGCGGGATAACCTAATGCATCCATCAAATCTCTAACATCAGCAGCACTGTATAGTGTACTTAGTTCATTAATCGGCAAGCCCTGTTTTTCCATCCTTTGGTAGCAACGCTTGAGTGCTGCATGAGTATGCTGCGTTTTCTCTTCGGTACTCAGGTTGTGAATAAAGCCTTCACGTACAGCTTGGCGATATTCAGGGCAGCCAAGTCGTGGTTCACTTAGCCCTGCACCGCGTTGGTCAAATAGCACCAGATCCCGTTGCAGCCTGGCTTTTTGAAACCAGCCTAACCAGTAACTTATTTCATTCTCAGCCAGTCCTGCGCTAGAGCCGGGTCCTCCTGCCATATAAAGCACTGGATCAGTTTTGCGGTCAAAGCCCCGATAGCGAAGCACAACGACAGGCAGGGAAAATGAAGATTTCTTTTTACCCCCCTGCTCTTTACCCTGTTCTGGCGCAGTATGCAGTCGCGCGCAGTGGACATATTCTGGAGCCGAAAACCAGCAGTCCTGCCAGACTAGGCGTGCACCATTCTGGAGAACAACCTCGCCCTCAGGTTTTGCAGGTTGCAGGTTAATCTGATAGATGAAAAAAACAGCGAGGGCAGCAAGTACCAGGGCAGCGATGGAAAGGAAAAATTTCCGCATGAATATCAGTTATGGTAGAGGGTAACTGCGGAATAGTAACAAGTCTGAAGTCGATGTCAATTTTTATAGAAACCAGAAAAAATACTTATAGTCTTGATAATTCATTACAATTCCCAGACTTGCCCTCGGCTGCTGGGTGATAACAGTGACTTGGGGTGCAGCACAAGTCACTCCGGAAGGATACCCCGCCTGTATCGTTGATACATGTTAAGGTTAGCTTGCTGGCAGTTATATAAAGTAGGCTGGAATTTTTTTGCAGTTTTTTTTCAAGAGGAGATAATATGATGTGTAAACTTGGATGGATGTTATCGTTGATTTTATCACTGGCACTGGCTGCCATGAGCTACACCTTTCTGGTCAAAGGTGAGACGCTGAACGCCAGTGATGGTCGGGTTGCCATCGTGCTGGCGGAAGGCGAACGTGATTTGGTGCTGAGTGAAATGCGCGAGTTTCTCTCCGCAGTGCAGGGAATCGTCAGTGCTGCCAACAAGGGCGACTCTGCTACGGTGGTACAACGTGCCAAAGCGGTCGGCTTTGCGGCACAGAAAGGGGTTCCAGTCTCATTAATGAAAAAGTTACCGCTGCAATTTAAGAAGCTGGGCATGGGTACGCACAAGGCATTTGATCAACTGGCGCTGGATGCCAGTGATCTGGGTGACAAGGCACAGACGCTGGATCAACTGGCAGAGCTAATGCAGAATTGTGTTGCCTGTCATGCAGCTTACCGTATTGACCCAGAAAAATAAGTTGCTCCAGACTTCACCTGGAGGGGCAGTGCCAGGTCTCTCCTGCAAAGTTAAAAATAATTAATCAGTGATGGCTTGATATCGTTTGCTTTTATCGCAACTCTTATAGGGTGATACTGGTGTAACTATTCAGCGAAATGATATGTAAGGTGGCAAGTTATTGATTATTCGGGCTTCGGCAGTAGGGATGCTGCCGCAGAGCTTACAGGGATGTATTTACAGCGTCCCGCATAATCAATAACTTGCCGCCTCCGCCGCCTGTTACGCCAGGTAGTTACATACCGGCAAAAATAAAATACCTGCAAATGGATATAACAATGACAAGTGAAACCGAACATCCTGTAGTCTCTGCAAGCACTGATTCACACAGTGCTTTTCTGAAAATTCGCAACTACCTGCAACAGCGTATTATTGGTCAGGAAAAGCTGGTGGATAGCCTGCTGATTGCCTTGCTGGCAGATGGGCATCTACTGGTAGAAGGTGCCCCCGGACTGGCTAAAACAACCGCTATCAAGGAGCTGGCAAATGTCCTGGAAGGGGATTTTCACCGCTTGCAATTCACACCGGACTTGTTACCGGGTGACCTGACAGGCACGGATGTTTACCGTCCGGAAACGGGTGAGTTTGTATTTCAGCAGGGACCTCTTTTCCATAACCTGATTCTAGCCGATGAGATTAACCGTGCCCCTGCCAAGGTACAGTCTGCCTTGCTGGAGGCAATGGGAGAGCGGCAGATTACCGTGGGGCGTACCACCTACACCCTGCCCAGTCCTTTTCTGGTGATGGCAACACAAAACCCGATTGAACAGGAAGGCACGTATCCCCTGCCGGAGGCGCAACTGGATCGTTTTTTAATGCATGTGATGATTGATTATCCTTCAGCCGAGCATGAAAATGCCATTCTCGAGCTGGCGCGAAAACAGGCGGCAGAACAGTACGAACCCAGGGCGACACCGATGCAACTGAGCAATATGGAAGTCAAGCATGCCCAAAAAGCCATTCTGGGTTTGCATATGGCAGCCCCGGTACAGGAATATCTGGTACAACTGGTGCTTGCCAGCCGTGACCCTTCACCCTATAGCGAACAACTGGCGCGCTGGATTAGCTACGGCGGCAGCCCCCGCGCCACCATCGCACTGGATCGCTGTTCACGTGCTCATGCCTGGCTACACGGGCGTGATTATGTGTCACCCGAAGATGTGCAGGCCGTCGCCTACGAAGTCCTGCGACACCGTATATTGCTGTCCTATGAGGCAGAGGCAGATGGTGTAACGAGTGACAAAATTATTGCTGCACTGATCCAGAATACACCTGTGGGTTAGTATGTTTGCCAGATTAAACAAATGGTTGTCGGAGGGCTTTTGGGGGGCTGATTCATCCACGAATGACTCTCAGGCCGACAAGATATCAGCTGAGGCTGCGCAGGTTCCTGGCGTACAAGTGAATGTCGATGACCTGATTGCCATGCAGCGTTATGCGCGCAAGCTGGACTTGTCCAGACGCTCGCCAGCGCTGGCAGCCACGGCAGGCAATCATCAGTCACGTTTTCGCGGGCGTGGCATGGATTATCAGGAATCGCGTGTCTATCAGGCGGGCGATGATATTCGCAGCATGGACTGGCGGGTGACTGCCCGCGCAGGCAAACCGCATACCAAACTGTATCAGGAAGAGCGTGAGCGTCCGGTCATGTTGTTTGTGGACTTCAGTCCCAGTCTGTTTTTTGGCTCAGTCAAGGCATTAAAGTCTGTCGTTGCCGCTCAGGTGGCAGCCTTGCTGGGCTGGGCAACTGCCAGAAAAGGTGATCGCGTGGGTGCCTTGCTGGTCAATGGTAAACACAGGGAATTACCCCCCAAAATGGGCAAGCGGGGCGTGCTGAACCTGATTCGCGAGCTGGTGACTTTTAGCGACCCGCAAAAAGGCTTGCATACCACGTTTCAGAGCACTCATTTCAAGGAAGAACTACAGCGCTTGCGGCGTATTACCCGCCCCGGTTCACTGATTATTCTAATCAGTGATTTTTACGCCATTGATGCGGCGAATGTCGATGATATACAGCGGCATTTGCTGCGTTTGCGCCAGCATAATGATCTGCTGGCAATCCAGATTATTGACCCGCTGGAGCAGGCAGCTCCACCTGCCGGACGTTACGCGGTGACGGATGGACAGCAGGAGGGCATCCTCGATACCCG
>JALVFC010000028.1 GCA_027030285.1 Thiotrichaceae bacterium
ATCAAGGGCAAAACCATCACCGCCGATGCCCTGCTGACACAGCGTGACTTTGCGCATTATCTGGTCGAAGAAAGAGAGGCTGACTACCACTTTACCGTCTCACAGCCTCTTTCAATGGCTTAGGAATGAAAACAAATTTATCGTGCTTTATCATAGGCTGATCTTGATTTTTGTCATCTTTTAGGTTACTTTCCGAATACAATAACTCAAAGGTAATATTCTACGGTAAGTGGTGGCTGTTTCTGCACTTGTGAGTAGAAATAACAGATTAATCACCATGTCGGTCAGCTCATCTGAAAAACAGGTTATTAGCCTGCTTTGTTGCTATAGTTTTTGTAGTTAAAAATAATAATAACAGTAAAACCACAACCAAAATAAGTAGCCTCATAGAGTTGTTTATTCTTTAAATGAGCGTAGATAAAGAGTGAAATGGGAAAGTCGATAAATTTTGCGGAAGCAAGGCATCTGGTAGCGAGGACAGGACTGGGTGCGCAGTGGAAGTATATCAAGAAACTGGAAGGACGTACACGCGAGCAAGCAGTGCAGATCGTGTTGCATCCGAAAATATCAAATCCACCCTCCCCACCCCGCATGACTTCATGGAATGTTCGTATGAATATGCATGAGTCTAAGAACCCTCAGCATAAAATGAAAATGCATAAAATTTCCGTGCAGGAAGGTCGTCGCCTGAAGCGCTGGTGGATTCAGCAGATGAGAAAGACGCCTTCGCCAATGGTGGAAAAAATGGTGCTGTTCTGGCATGGACATTTTACTTCCTCGCTGGATAAGGTAGAGCAGCCCGCCTTACTCTACAAGCAGCATATGACATTACGTCATCATGCCATGGGAAATTATGCTTCCATGCTGAAGGCAATCGCCAGAGATCCTGCCATGTCTGTTTACCTGGATGGTATGCTGAATGAAAAAAGCAATCCGAATGAAAACTTTGCCAGAGAACTGTTAGAGCTCTTTACCCTGGGGCATGGTCATTACACAGAAAAAGATATTCAGAGTGTTGCCAAGGCCTTTACTGGCTGGTCAGTTAACCGTTATCAGGAGCGTTTTCAGTTTAATAAGGAAGAGCATGATGGCTCTGCCCATAAGCTACTTGGTAAATGGGTGAAGGATGGCGATGATGTCATTCGTGTGCTGCTTGAGCATCCGCGTACTGCAATGACCATTGCCGAGAAGTTCTGGAACCTGTTTATTAATGATCAGGAGCCTGATGCACGTACTGTTCAGGTGTGGGCAAAGCAGTTCCGGCAGTCACATTACAATATTAAAACCTTGTTGGCTGCGGTGCTCAATAGTGATGCTTTCTGGGCAGAAGAAAACCGTGGCGGGCTTACCAAATCGCCTGTTGATCTGGTGATTGGCAGTTTGCGCACAGTGCCTTATAAATATGCAAAACGCTTTACTGACAAGGATGTTGAAGGAATCCTTGCCTTGTTGGGTCAGGATCTATTTGATCCTGTTAATGTGAAAGGCTGGAAAAGCGGCATGGACTGGATTGATGCGGAAACTATCATGGTGCGCTCATCAATGGTCAACAAATTGACCGGTGATAGTCTAAACGCAAAAACAAATAAAGGTTATGAGTTCCCTGATGCCTCGCCTGAGCAATATCAACAATGGCTGCTGGCACAGAAGCCCGTAAAAGCATTGCCAACAATCCCTGGGAAAGTGCGCCTGGTGCGTGCTCTGGCGCTGGATCCCATGTATCAACTGATGTAGAAAACCCCATGAATAGACGTGAATTCGCAAAACTCGCTGCGCTAACTCCCTTTGCCAGTATATTGGGGATGACCCCTGAACTGGCTTTGTCAGCTGATGCTGAACCTGCTGGTACAACAGGTAAAAGAATACTGGTTCTGGTGGATCTGGCTGGTGGCAATGATGGGCTAAATACCTTAATTCCTCAGGTCAAGCAACAAAAGTACATAGACTTGCGTCCCACTCTGGCACAGAAAAAAGTGATCGATATTGGCACAGGCGTTGCCATGCACACCTCGTTAGAGCCGCTCAAGTCATGGTGGGATAAGGGGCAGCTTGCCTGGATACAAAATGTGGGTTATCCCAAGCCGGATCGTTCTCATTTTCGCTCCAGAGATATATGGGAGACTGCTTCAAGCTCTGATCATCAGCTTGTAGATGGCTGGTTGTCCATGGTTTTACCTGCCAGAGAGCATGGTTTACATGGGATTGTTGTCGGCTCTGGCTTAGGCCCCCTCGCTGGCAAGCAGTGTCGGGCGGTTGCCATGCATGATCCACGCACCTTTGTTAAACAGGCGACGCTGGTGGAACAAGCTGAATGCGAAACCAGCAACCCGTCACTTGCGCATATTATTGATGTTCAGCATCAGGTGCATGGTGCAAGTAATTTGCTGAAGCGAAGTATTCGTGTGCAGCATGTTGACCGTTTTTTCCGTCCCAGCAATTTTAATAATGACCTTAAATCCGTCGCGAAAATGATTGTTGGCGGAGCCGGTGCGAGCGTCTACAAGGTGACTTTGCCAGGCTTTGATACCCATGCGGGGCAGGCTGTTACGCATAAAAATCAGCTGCATTATTTGGCAGAGGGGTTGGATTCTTTTGCCAAAGCCATGCAAAACTTCAAGCTTTGGGATAATGTGCTGGTAATGACGTATTCTGAATTTGGTCGTAGTCTTAGTGAAAACTTAAGTGGTGGCACGGATCATGGCACCTCAGCACCTCAGTTGGTAATGGGAGGCAGCGTAAAAGGCGGGCAACTCTATGGAGATAGCCCTGATCTTAATAATCTTGATTCTGAAGGTGATATCCAGTACACGACTGACTTTCACTCATTGTATGCGAGTGTTGCAGAAAGGTGGTGGGGGTTTGAGAACCCGTGGCCACAGCATGCACCGATTTCTTTTGTTTAGTATCCCTGAATCCGTGACTTAATTGTCGCAGAGCTTACAGGGGTGTATTTGCAGCCTGCCTAATAATCAATAATTTGCAGTCTCTGGTGTTGATTACGCAGATAGGTAAATAAACAGGGTGTGCGACTGCAGTCGCGCCATGCAGAGGTTGTCTACTGTTCTGATTGATGCACGGCTGAAGTCTCACGTCCATTAGGATAGCATTTTTGCCACTCATCCATTAGCCACCGACATTCATTCTCATCCATTATTCACCCACATTTAACCCACTTTCCCCCACCTTTTAAGCTCCCTTGTCGCATAAAATATTTTTTCTTAAAGTATTACTTTAAGTTGTTCTGTTAATATTTTGATAAGGAAACATTAAGCTTTCCATCTGCTCACGGTTTGCAAAAAAACAACTCTAAGTTATTGTCTTTCATCTCAAAATTTATAGTCGAATTAGGTTGACGGGTGGCTTATTTCTAACTATATTCTCATTTAAGTGGGGAGGTGTGGGGAATTGTGGCTTTGTTTCCCAGGCATCTCGCCTGACGTTTTGAATTCAAAGAGTTACCTCATGTAGAGGCACGCCGTGTTTAGAGGCATTACACATTTAAATATAGATACCAAAGGTCGGCTGGCGATGCCGTCCCGCTATCGTGATGCCATTACATCTGAGTCAGCTGGGCAAATGGTTGTGACAGTTGACCATACCGACAAGTGTTTGTTGATCTATCCAATGAAAGACTGGGTGAAGGTTGAAGAGCAGTTAATGCGGCTGAATAATATGAATCGCCGGGCACGAAATGTGCAGCGTTTGATTTTAGGTCATGCATCTGAGTGTGAGCTGGATAGTCAGGGGCGTATTTTGGTACCAGCCCCTTTGCGTAGTTATGCAGGTTTGCAAAAGAAAACGACATTAGTCGGGCAGCTTAACAAGTTCGAGTTGTGGGATTCTGAAAACTATGTTGCGCAGCGTGATATCTGGATTGCAGAAGCGCAGGAAGATGATTTTGAGGCGGATGAGGCTTTAAGTCAGGTTTCCATCTAATGGTTGATGGTACAGCTAATGATGCAGGAAAAGCGAGCATTAATAAGCTCTTTAGTCATCGAACGGTGCTGTTAGATGAGGCCGTTAGAGCACTAAATATTAAACCTGATGGTTGCTATGTTGATGCTACATATGGTCGCGGTGGGCATAGTGAAAAAATACTTCAGCAACTGGGTTCCGCTGGGAGGCTGGTTGTTATTGATAAGGATCCTGAAGCGATTGCCCATGCAAAAGAAAGGCAACGACAGGATGCTCGAATCAGTGTTTGGCAAGGTGCATTTAGTGACTTTCCAGATGCGCTGCAAGCAGCTGGAATCAATGAAAAAATTGATGGGTTATTGTTAGATCTGGGTGTTTCTTCACCGCAGCTGGATGATGCATCAAGAGGTTTTAGCTTTATGCGCGATGGCGCACTGGATATGCGGATGAATCCGCAGTTTGGGCAAAGTGCCAGTGAATGGTTGCATACAGCAAAAGAAGCCGAGATCGCCGATGTGATCTGGCGTTATGGTGAAGAGCGGTTCTCGCGCAGAATTGCCAGAGCCATAGTAAGACATCGGGAAGAAGAAAAAATTGTAACAACGAAGCAGTTGGCGGATGTGATTGCTGCCACAGTACATAAAAAAGAGCTCGGAAAACATCCTGCTACCAGGAGTTTTCAGGCAATAAGGATATTTATAAACCGTGAGCTGGATGATCTGCAAGATTGTCTGAGTCTGTCCGTACAACACCTTGCTTCGCAGGGTCGTCTCGTTGTTATTAGTTTTCATTCCCTGGAAGACAGGATCGTAAAGCGTTTTTTGCAGGCGCAACAGCGCGGTCCAAAGATTCCAAAAGGGTTGCCTGTGATGGGTGATGAATATCAGCCAAAAATGCGCAAGGTGGGTAAAGCCATTAAGCCATCGGCGGCAGAGGTTGCAGAGAATGCTCGGTCACGCAGTGCAATTATGCGTGTTGGTGAGCGTGTATGAGCAGTCTGGAAAGGTACGAGAAGTAACAGCAATACAACGAAGGAAACGGAATGAGATTCTGGCAACTGTCATTAGTCGTAGTGCTATATGTGAGTGTTATCGCAACTGCTATCAAGGTTGTGATGAACCGCTATGAAGCGCGGAATCTGTTTTCCGAATTGCAACAACTGGAAAAAGAACGTGACAGGCTGACGGCTCAATGGAGTCGGCTAAAGCTTGAAGAAGGCACACTACTTAATCAGGTGGTCGTAGAGACACGGGCGCGGCAGGAGTTGAATATGCATGTGCCAAGTCAGGCAGCAATAAAGGTGATCCACGAATGAGTCGTAAATCAACATCCAAACCACTATCACAAGGTCGTCGTACCAGTTTGATGGTGTTACTGTTTGCGGGTCTCGGTGTGTTATTGCTTAGAGCAGCCTGGATTGAAGTTTTTCAGCAGGGCTGGCTGAAAGAAAGGGCAGATAAACGCCAGGTCAGGGAAGTCACAGTTCCGCCCTATCGAGGTATGATTCTGGATCGTGCAGGTGAGCCCCTTGCGGTAAGTTCTCCAGTGCGCTCGGTGAGCTGTAATCCACGTAAGTTATTGAAGAAAAGGCGGGCGTTGATTGATGCCTATGAAGACGACCACGGTTCAGACATGGAAGCGCGCATGGCTGAGAATAAATTCCTGGAATTTGAAGAGTCGTTAGCTGCACTAGCCAGTGAATTACGCATGGATAAAAGTGTGCTGCTGGAAAAACTCAAGAAGTATCGCTCAAAACA
>JALVFC010000029.1 GCA_027030285.1 Thiotrichaceae bacterium
TAACTCAATAAATTCATAACCAGGAAAATCATAATGAAAGTATTAATAACAGGGGTAGCAGGCTTTATTGGCATGCACACAGCTATTTATTTGCTCAAGCGTGGAGATGATGTGATTGGCATTGATGTACTCAATGACTATTACGATGTCTCATTGAAAGAAGACCGCTTGCAGCATATAGAAGATAAAATAACAGATATTGCCACAGCAGGACATTTTGCCTTCAAAAAAATAGACATGGCAGATCGGGAAGCAATGGAGCAGCTTTTTGCCGATGAAAAACCCGATGCAGTGATTAACCTGGCGGCTCAGGCAGGGGTACGCTATTCCATTGATAATCCGCTGGCATACGTTGACAGCAACCTGGTGGGTTTTGCACATGTTCTTGAAGGTTGCCGTCATAATGACGTAAAACATCTGGTGTATGCATCATCCAGCTCGGTATACGGTGCGAATGAATCCATGCCGTTCTCGGTTTATGACAACGTCGATCATCCGGTTTCCCTGTATGCCGCATCCAAAAAAGCCAATGAACTCATGGCGCATACCTACTCACACCTGTATGGCATACCAACAACAGGCCTGCGCTTTTTCACCGTCTATGGCCCCTGGGGTCGCCCTGATATGTCACCAATAAAGTTTGCCAAAGCCATCACCGAAGGCAAACCGATTGATGTTTACAATTATGGCAAGCACCAGCGCGACTTCACTTACATAGACGATATTGTAGAAGGTCTGATTGCCGTACTGGACAAACCTGCGCAACCAGACCCTGAATGGGATGCCAAATCACCCAACCCTGCCACTAGTAAAGCACCGTGGAGAGTCTATAATATTGGGAACCATGATACAGTCGAGCTGCTGGATTACATTCAATGTATTGAAAAGCACCTTGGTATCAAGGCAGAAATGAATATGCTGCCATTGCAACCTGGCGATGTGGTAGCGACCTATGCCGATGTTGATGCCCTGATTGCTGATGTTGGCTATGAGCCAGGAACACCACTCGATGAAGGGATAGGCAAATTTATTAGCTGGTATAAAGATTATTACGCATGAGCAACCTGAGCACATTGGGGCAAAACGAGACAGTCGCTAAAGTACTAAAGCTGTTACCGACTGCAATCAGTGCTGCTTTGGTCATTCTCTTTGCCACTCTACTGGCTTCACTTTTCTGGCTACTGTTTACACCACAAAGCCCATTACCTGAGCTCGCTATACCCGTAAACACCACACCAGAAAAGCCCGTTGCTATTAAAAACCATGGAAAAGAAATCGCCAATTTGCATTTGTTTGGCAAACAGGAGAAGCCTGCACACCCAGCCCCCAGCGAACCCAAACCAGTCCCCGTGACGCATCTCAATCTAGAGCTTACTGGTATCGTTGCCAGAAAAAACCAGCGGAGCTACGCCATTATTGCACCAGGAAAGCAAGCTGAGCAGAAAATATTTTCAGTTGGTGAAGAACCTCAGCCGGGTGTTGTCATAGACCGCATCCTGCCCAGGAAGGTCATCCTCAAGCATGCCGGAAAAATCCAGGAACTAAAACTTCCAGAAGAACCCGTTAGCTCTACCGGAAACCTCAATGTGCCTGTGAGATCCCCTGTGATACCGGGTAACAGTAATTACCCTCGCATAAACACACCTGTTAATCAGGTGAATAATGTGAATGACCTGCCAGAAGACGACCTGGCAGCCTTACGTGACACCCTGACAAACAACCCAGACAAAATCCTTGAAATTGCCAACATTACCGAAGCAAAGGATAAAGATGGCAACTTGACTGGCTTTCGCCTGTCACCGGGTAAAAACCGCAAGCTGTTTCGCAAGCTGGGATTAAGACCCGGAGATATAGTAATGCAGGTAAATGGTGTGCAACTCGATAGCCCTGCAAAAGGGCTAATGATAATGAACGAATTATCATCAGCGGCATCCATCAGTATTACCCTGAAACGAGGGGATCAGGAAGTTACCATTGAAAAAGCCTTTTGATATTGGCAACACTCTGCTCTATGCCCTGTCCACATCTTATACTCCTCGCTACTACCCGTTATACAAAATCTGAAATTTTCCTGATCACTGTCTATACTTAGCCTATATTAATATTTGGGCGGGAGATATTCAGTTTCTGGATTGAGGCATACCCTAACGCAGCAATATTTGTTGAGCTCCTAGCCAGGCTCTGTAACGTTACCTTTCAATATACTGCTTGTTTAATTTCATGCAGACTCCATAGGTGCCCAGTCGGCTATTAACACTAAAATAACAAGTACATTCTGGAATGTGTCTGTGAATAATAACCCCTTCATTTTTTCAGGTTTGTCTGAGTCATTTATGAATGACCTGGATTGTGCCCTGGAAATCTACCCGGTAACATTGCCAGGCTGGAACATTACCAGCCTGATCCGCATGACAGACCATGCTGTGCTTTATCTGGCTGAAAATAAAAAGAGAGAGCAGGCTGTTATTAAACGATTTAATTATAGCCTTGCCCATCTTCAGGATAAGCATATCCATGACTTTATCGAATCTGTTGACACCATTCGGGCAATTGGTTTTGGTGGGCTGGTAGATATTTACAATACAGGACTATCCAATGATGCTTTTTACCTACTCATGGAATACCTGGGTAATGGCAGCCTGGCCGAGATACTTGCAGTCGCACCTGACTCCATTGATTTACAGCAAAAGCTTGACTGGTTCGAAGATATTGTAATTGCAGTAGGCACGCTACATCATGCAAGTTTGCTACATAGAGACCTAAAACCCTCTAATATTATGTTCAGGGATAATAATGAGTTGGTACTGGTGGATTGTGGCATTGAATCAGAGTGGCTGATCAAGACCGGAAACCTGTCTGCTGGAGAGGTGTATTGCACACCAAACTACGTCAGTCCAGAGCGTGCGGGAGGAGAGGCCTGTACAGTACAGACAGAGATTTATAGCCTGGGAGCCATGTTTTATGAATTGATAACCGGCAACAAGCCCTATACAGCCAGCAACCTGGTCGGACTAATGAAAATGCATGCACTGGCACCGATACCCCAATTGCCTGATGATGCAAAAGCATACCAGAAAGTATTAAACAAAATGATGGCGAAACACCCCGACTGTCGCT
The DNA here is from genome assembly GCA_027030285.1 of Thiotrichaceae bacterium. Taxonomy (GTDB): domain Bacteria; phylum Pseudomonadota; class Gammaproteobacteria; order Thiotrichales; family Thiotrichaceae; genus HyVt-477. The sequence goes on from JALVFC010000029.1 coordinate 3,118, forward strand.
ATAAGTCGGTGGATGATTTGCTGGATGACCTCTATTTTGTATAGGTTATTCCCTGCTTTCAGCCATAAATCAGAGCCCGTTTACCACACTTAACACACTCGCCAAAGTGTTAAGATACTGATATAACAGACAAAAGAACCAAGACCATAAAGACAGTTATTTTTTGTGATAATTTCTAGTCAGAACTGCTGTTAAGCTGGTATACTTATAGCAGCATACTAACAATCAGGTGTAACTCTATGGATGTCAAAGTAAAAACTCTATTAATTATTTCATTTTCCGCGCTATTTGTCGCTAGCTGCTCCAGCACCAATGGAGGGATGACCTTTGGTCAGCAAGTTAATACGGGAGCAAATCAGCAGACAGGCAAGCCTAAAGGCGTAACACATTCGCATGGAGGCATTGTGCATACGCACCCACTGCCTGAGGGTGGGCTCGCGCATACGCATAATTTCAATGCAGGTTCTGGTACAGCAACCACAACAAGAACATGCACCCCATGTAATGCAGGCACAAACAGGAATGTAGTAAATGTACCTGCAACTAATCCAGCTCCAACCCAGGGCACGGGTGGAAACTGCCATATGCACAATGGTCGCAGACATTGCCATCCGCTACCTGCATCAGGAACCAATCACACTCACAACCAAAGTCAGGGTCAACCCCAGAGTCAACCTCAGACCCAGGCTTCTACTGCCACACAGGGTCAGTCCAACTCAACCTATTATGATTACAGCGGCGGTTCTGCGACTGGCAGCAGCTACTACAACTACGGCGGCTCAAAAGGTAATGGAGCATCCAGAGGTGTAGCACACAGTCATAATGGCAAAACACATACACATCTCTTGCCAGCATCTGGCTTGAATCATACACATGATGGTGGTTCAACGGCTATTTCCAATACCTATTCAACCTATGCCAATGGCGGTAGTGTTAGTACAACACCAGCTCCCGCAAGCAATGGTAATGTGTATATTGTTAAACCCAAAGATACAGTATTTCAGGTAATGCGTAACACAGGCGTGTACTGGAAAACGATTATCAAGCTTAACAACCTTCAGGCTCCTGACTATACCATCGTGCCTGGACAGCGGTTGCGCTTGAAGTAACCATCAGATATCAGGGTATCTATTCCAAGCCCTTTATTTCAGACAAAAATAGACTGCCCTGGCAGTCTATTTTTTTGGATGAAAACAATGACATTATTAACGATTCGTGGATAAATAAAACAGCAAGCATCTGCAAGTAGCACAATGTAAGATTGTGATTTATCAAGATGTATTAGTTTTTGTTTTGATAAATTTTGAGGGTGGAAGTTGCAGGAAGAAACCGTCTTTTTTTATGCCTGTCAATACCTCACTGGCATCAAAGCGAACCAGCTTGCGGTTTTCATCAATGGAAAACTCAAATGAAAAACACAACTCACCAAGCAACGTTTTCAACTCATCTGGAACATCTTCAAAGTTATCTTTTTCGGGCAAGAACAGATAGGCTCCCGGCTTATGTTCACTACGATAAATATAAACACATTGCATCTCCTGAAGCCTCCTTAGTTCTGCACCCGAGCAAGTTTTTCCAGAGTTTGAATGTGCTGCAAAGCGACCTTCAGAGTTTGCGTATTTCCCTGATCCGAAGATTCAATAAATACAGACTGGTTAGACGTTTTAATATTCTTGCCTTCTAGTTGCTGACCGTCAATCAGGGTTACTCTCACCTGCTGCCCCACCAGACTGGCAAGATCATTGCTTTCAACCTTCTGATAAACAAGATAATAAAGAGGTTTATCTGGCAATGGAACCTCTTCCACATTGCGGGTTGTGACCTGCTCCGCAGGCTGTTTTTCGGGAGCAGTGGTGGAAGGTTCACTGGCGATAACAGGCTTTCCCGTTTGCAGACTATGAAAATATTGATACCCGCCACTATACCAGGTGGCCAGTGCCAGACCTAAACCCAAAATACCAAGTGGAAAAGCTTTACTGGTTTTTTGCCAGATGGTGGGCAAAACAGCCAGATTAATAGCTGGTATCAATGCAATAAGCCCTGTCACTGTATGGTGACGAAAAGATGCAATAACAATCGCCAGATACGCCAGAATAAAAATAGTAAACCCGATGGCAGCTGCGATGAATAGATAAAGTGACATTGTTATTGGTTTTCCCTGTAAAAATATAATGCCGTGATAGGATGTCTGATTATATGATTGTACAGTTTTAAATGAACATAACAAACATCAGATGATATAGTCTTCGTGATTAAAAAAACCTCTCAAAACAAGATATATCATCATGAGGTATTCTTATCCGCAAGGATTGCACCAAGCCAGTAAAGAGGTATAAAAAATGAAAATAACAGTAATCAATGGCAGTATGCGTCATGCCGCAAATTCGCAAAGCCTGAAAGTGGCAAACTACATACTGGAAGCATTGAATAACCAGGCATTTTGCCTGCAAACATATCTTATCAGCATGACAGATCAGCCCTATCCTTTATGGGATGAAAGTATCTGGGATGGTGAACAGGCATGGCAAGAGCGTATGCAGCCCATAGCCG
>JALVFC010000030.1 GCA_027030285.1 Thiotrichaceae bacterium
CCCGGAGAGTGAATTGACTTGCAGAAACTGTGCAATATTGTCTGGATCAATTAAAAAGGCTTTTACCTTGACGGCATTGACATTGGCGGCTTCAAACGGTATTTCCAGCACCTTGCTTTCGGGCAGAATATGCCCCTTGCCGACAAAGCGAATGCCAGGTTTAAGGGTTTCCAGTTCAATCGTTTCATTGACTTTTTTACCCAGCGTTGTACCCAGGCGTCCCTTTAGCCCTGACTCAACAGCAACATTAAATTTTCCAGTCGTACCATCTTTGGGAAACAGCTTGATAATGTTGCCTTCACTGCTGAGCTTAAAAGGCACTGCTTTGGGCGTTGGGTTCTCTGTGTCGGGTATGGGTTCCAGTCTTATCAGTCCTTTCAGGTTTTGTGTCTTGTCACGCAGGTCAGACAGGGTAATACGAATATAAGGCTTGTCACCTTTAGGTGAAATACGTTTGATTTCCAGCACTTTGAATTCATTTTCAGGCGGGATGGTGATCAGGGTTTCCCCCTTGGTCTTAATGCCGAGTGGTGCGCCATCCCACTTTAGCTGTACATCGGTAGCAAAGGTTTCGCGAGTAAATGGCGAGGTGCTAAAGCGAAACTGCCTGCCTGATCCATCAGCTTGCCAGTTAATGTTTAATGGCTTACCTTGCAGACTTGCAGTTAGCAGCTTGCTGACTTTTTTACCCTCGACACGATCAGAAAATAGCACCGTACCTTTGAGCTGCATGTGCTCAGGATTATCAGGATCAACATGCAGGGCATCAGTGGTTAGTTCATATTCCAGTGGTATGACGCTAAAGCTGAATGACCATGGAGCATCCTTGTCAGATAAACCCTGTAATCCATTCGGCTGTAGTGTGACGGTATATTGCTGACCAGATGCCAGGGGGGCATCTGGTACAAAAGCAATCTGCTTTGCCGATTCAAATACGGCAGAGCCTTTGACTTTGGGGGATATGCTGAAAATGCTATTTGCGGAAGAGCCGAGTTTGCTTTTATCGATAATGGCTTTTTTGAAGCGGATAAGGATGTTGGAATGACGCGATACTTTGCCTTGCGTATGGCTGTCTATCAGGCTTGCCCATTTTTTATGAGAAGGTGAGCTGGATGACTGTGTTATTGAAGTCTTACTTGAGGGTGCTGCAGCAGTACCTTGTGAATGGGCTGTTTCCGTATCACTACAGGATGACATCAATAAGATACTGAGCAGTATCAATACACAGGTAGCGATATTGCGCATTATAGACTCCCTCATAATTTCATTACGTTTCTTTAATTGTATGTCAGATTGCGGCACAGCGGGTATATAAATGTTAGATAGTCAGTAAACAGATCAAAAAATATGAATAAAATTTTTCAGTTTTCCGCCTTGACTTAGTATTAACCGACCCTATTATTAGCAGTCTCATTATGAGAGTGCTAATTACAGGCTGGTTGCTTGTAGTGCTCTTTTGAAAATAAGTAGTTCAGAAAGCAGGGATGCTGTGACACAGTTTCCCGTGTTCCGCAAGCCCCATACGGGCTACGGAAGTCAGTATTCTGAATACAATCAGATTGTTTGAGTTATTTTAATAAATCAGGAGAAAACATGAATATTCGTCCTTTACATGATCGTGTACTGGTACGCCGTACTGAAGAGGAACGTACCTCAGCGGGTGGAATCATTATCCCCGATAGTGCAACGGAGAAGCCAAATCGTGGCGAAATAATTGCAGCCGGTAATGGAAAGATCACTGATAGTGGTGATGTTCGTGCCATGGATGTAAAAGTAGGTGACTCTGTACTGTTTGGTCAGTATGCAGGGACTGCTGTCAAAGTAGACGGTGAAGAATTATTAATGATGAAAGAAGAAGATATTCTTGCTGTCATCGAAGACTAAGAACAGATTATAAAAGAGGATTTTAAAAATGAGTGCAAAAGAAGTACGTTTTGGAGAAGACGCGCGCACGCGTATGGTTGCGGGTGTCAATACACTTGCTAATGCAGTAAAAGTTACCCTGGGACCAAAAGGTCGTAATGTTGTCCTGGAAAAGTCCTTTGGCGCACCAACCGTGACTAAAGACGGCGTATCTGTTGCCAAGGAAATTGAACTGGAAGACAAGTTCGAGAACATGGGCGCACAGATGGTTAAAGAAGTTTCCAGCCAAACCTCGGATATCGCGGGTGACGGAACAACGACTGCGACCGTACTGGCGCAGGCAATCGTTCGTGAGGGCATGAAGGCTGTCGCAGCTGGCATGAACCCAATGGATCTCAAGCGTGGCATTGACAAGGCAACAGTAGCCGCTGTTGAAGAACTCAAAGGAATGTCCATACCATGCAGTGATAACAGCGCAATCGCCCAGGTCGGCACCATCTCTGCCAACTCTGATGAATCTATCGGAAATATCATCGCCGAGGCAATGGAAAAAGTCGGAAAAGATGGTGTTATCACCGTTGAAGAAGGTACATCACTGACCAATGAGTTGGATGTGGTTGAAGGTATGCTATTTGACCGCGGATATCTGTCTCCTTACTTCGTCAATAACCAGCAAAGCATGACTGCAGAACTGGAAGACCCTTATATTCTGCTGCATGACAAGAAAATCTCCAATATCCGCGACCTGCTGCCAACACTGGAAGCAGTCAACAAGGCAGGCAAGCCATTACTGATTATTGCAGAAGATATCGAAGGCGAAGCATTGGCAACACTGGTTGTCAACAACATGCGCGGTATCGTAAAAGTAGCTGCGGTTAAGGCACCTGGTTTTGGTGATCGCCGTAAAGCGATGCTACAGGATATAGCTGTACTAACAGGTGGCGTGGTCATCTCTGAAGAAGTTGGCATGAGCCTTGAAGGTGCAACCATTGAAGACCTCGGTCAAGCAAAACGAGTGGTAGTGACCAAAGAAGAAACTACCATTATTGATGGTGCTGGTGATCCGAGTGATATCAAAGATCGTGTTGACCAGATTCGCGCCCAGGTTGAAACAACCACTTCTGACTATGACCGCGAGAAGCTGCAGGAACGTGTTGCCAAACTCGCAGGTGGTGTTGCAGTAATCAAGGTTGGTGCAGCCACAGAAGTTGAGATGAAAGAGAAAAAGGCTCGTGTAGAAGATGCCCTGCATGCCACACGTGCTGCAGTACAGGAAGGCGTTGTACCTGGTGGTGGTGTTGCGCTAGTACGTACCCTGTCCAAAATTGCCGACCTGAAAGGCGACAACCAGGATCAGGACGTAGGTCTTGATATTGCACGCCGCGCTATGGAAGAGCCGCTACGTCAAATCTGCACTAACGCAGGCGACGAAGCCTCGGTTATCCTCAATGAAGTAGCCAAAAATGACGGCAACTACGGTTATAACGCCCGCACATCCGAGTATGGCGATATGATCGAAATGGGAATCCTTGATCCAACCAAGGTTACTCGTACCGCATTGCAAAATGCAGCTTCAGTAGCCGGTCTGCTGATTACAACTGAAGCAATGGTTGCAGAACAACCACAACCTGAAGCACCTGCTGCACCAGATATGGGTGGCATGGGCGGAATGGGTGGCATGGGCGGTATGATGTAACCATCATACGTTTAGTCCACTAACGCACATCGCGTTTAATAAGATAAGCCTGTAGCTCTTTGAGTTACAGGCTTTTTTTTGCATATTGCATAACATTATTTATAGAGTCGCAAGCCTAATTTGTAACGGTATAATATAAGATTTAGCTATTATCGGTTTGCAAGCACGGGAACTAACCAACTGTGTTACTCTCTAAATTCGCACCGTAGGCGATTCAGGTCAGCAATTAATTCCTTTTTTTACTACCCATTCAGCCGAAGAGAATAACTTTATAGGCTGTTTGACTGAGGATTTTCGGCTAAACAGAAACCAATAATTAGGGGCATAAAGTGCAAGCAAATCTTTCTATATTAAAATTGATTACGGATGCCAGCTTTCTGGTACAAATTGTCATGGCAACGTTGGTGTTGGCTTCAATCATTTCCTGGGCGTTGATTTTTATTAAATATCGGCAACTGGCAGATGCCAGGGTTGCCACCCGTTTGTTTGAGGATCGTTTCTGGAGTGGTACTTCCTTAAAACGCCTGTATAGCGAACTAAAAAATACACGTCCACATCGGGGGCTGGATCGCATTTTTTATGAGGGCTATCAGGAGTTCACCCGTCTGACACAAAGAAATGAGCAGATGGTAGATGGCGTTGTGCCTGCTGCCCAGCGAGCCATGCGAGTGGCGGAATCACGCGAACTGGACCGGCTGGATCATAATCTTTCATTTCTTGCCACAGTGGGTTCAACCAGTCCGTATATTGGTCTGTTTGGTACGGTCTGGGGGATTATGAATGCTTTTTTATCTATTGCACAAATGAAGCAGGCAACATTGGCAGTGGTAGCACCGGGGATTGCCGAAGCGCTGATTGCCACGGCTTTTGGACTATTTGCGGCTATTCCTGCGGTGATCGCCTATAACAAGTTTAGCGACTCGGTAGACCGGCTGGCGGTGTCATACGAGAATTTCCGTGAAGAGTTTGTGGCCTTGCTGGATCGCCATGTGATTGCCAAAAAATACGAGAGGCACTAGACATGCGACGCAGACGTAGAAACAGGCAAATGGCGCAAATGAATGTTGTGCCTTATATCGATGTGATGCTGGTGTTACTGGTTATTTTCATGGTTACCGCGCCACTGACACAGACTGGTGTTGAGATTGATTTACCACAGGCTAATGCCGAAACCATAGGTGCTGATAGTGATAACACGCCTGTATCTATTGCCGTAACCGTTGACGGGCATTTTTATCTGGGTGAGAACGAAGTCACCTCTGTTGTGGAACTTGAACAACGAATCGCTGACCAACTAAACAATAAACCAAAGCGTCCGGTATATATACAAGGCGATAAGGGCGTGGAATATGAGGTGATTATGCAGGCTATGGTTGCAGCGCAGCGGGCTGGTGCGAAGAATATTGGCCTGATTGCTGCAGGACAGGTTCCACCATCGCACTAACTATGCACAACTATGTTTGAAACCATAAAAAAACATCCAGGGGCAGTGTTTGCTGCCATTCTGGTGCATATTGCTATTGCTTTAGTCGTTCTTATGGGCTTGCACTTTAAGAAGACTCCTGAACCTGTGGGAAATCCGGTTCCTGTTTCCATTGTGTCATCCGTGAATCAATTCCCTCGGCAGACGGATATTAATTTGCCGGATATCGCCAAAACTTTACAGCAGCATGAGCTGGAATTAAAAGCACTTGAACGGCAAAAATCAAAAGAACAGGCTTTGGATGTGCGGAAAAAAACACAGAAGATTGAACCCATGCCGCTAAAACAGGTCGATAGCAGAAAGTTACAGGAAGAGAAAGCAAAAAAGGCTCGTGAGATTACAAAGCGTATTGCAAAAGAAAAAGCACGAAAAAAAGCCAGAGCAAAAAAGAAGGTCAGGGAAAAGGCAGCTAAAAGAGCAAGGGAGAAAGCTAAAAAGAAAGCAAGAGAACGAAAAAAGAAAAAAGCTGCAGCTAAAAAAGCCGCTAAAGAAAAACGAAAAGCAGCCAAGGAGAAAGCAGCCAAGGAGAAAGCAGCTAAGGAGAAAGCAGCCAAGGAGAAAGCAGCCAA
>JALVFC010000031.1 GCA_027030285.1 Thiotrichaceae bacterium
TTGCGATGTCGATGCCGTTGATGTTGCTACCGCTGTTTTGGGTTTCGGGGGTGAGGTACCAGGTTTTGGCGATGGGGGCTTGTTGGTGGTTGCTGCAGCTGCTGAGTGTCAAAACCAAAGTGACAAACAAGCTGATGATAGAAAGGTTATATGGGTATTTTTGTGACAACATGCTGGTTTCCTGGGATACTGCTACTTCTTTGGTTAAACTGTTAAAAATTAAAAGGATTAACGGTAGGTTAACAGTGATAATTGGGGGGGGGTAAACCTGTTAGAAATTACAGGTCTTTTGTTGTCACGGGGAGATTTAAGTCTAATAATAAGCTGGATAAGCTTGTTCTATAAGCCTTTGACAGATATCAGGTATGATGGGAAGCAGGTATTAATTGTTTTATTTTGATTGAAAAATATACAATTTGATGTGCGCTAATTTTTTATTTGTTGGTTTTCAAACTGTTGATCTCGGGTATCCATACACAAGTAAGCAATGAAACAGCTTCTCTAACCCGACTTTGTAGCTGTTTTTTCCCATGTTGAGAATGTTTTTTTGCCAGTTTTTGCCAGCATGTTTGTTTGAGTACTTTCTCCTCGACTAGTTGTTGCTGCCAGGTGGTTAGTTTGTTCCATATCTGTGGATTTGACCTGGCGATTGTTACCAGTTTGCGTATCGCTAACTGGCAGCTTTCATAGCCGCGTTTTCCGTAGGCGTAGGATTCAAGGTCTGCCTTGTCCTGGGTATTGATGGTGTACTCTTGCGGCTTATGTGGGGTCGATTTAAAGAGCTCTTGCAGTTCTGCTTTTGAGGCGTTGAGTGGCTCTTCAAGTAATACAGGAAGCATGCGTTTGAACTGGTAGCGTGCCTGCTGATAAAGTTTTTTTCCGTGTTCTGACAGGGGCTGGATGACAATGACGGAATGACAGCCGCTACTGGCATCTCGGTTAAAGCCAATACGCACGGGCTTATAAGCCTGTTTTTTCCAGAATCTCAGTAATCCTGAAGTAGCACCAAAACTGCTGCTCAGGTAGTCTATCTGTTTTTTTTGGGCATCTTCCCGTAATCGGCTCAGCAACATACTGGCAATACCCTGTCGGCGTAGCTGCGGATGCACGACAATCCGCATAATGCGTTGTGTGTAGAGCAGGGGGGCGCTGGCAATTCCCGCATGCACTGCCAGGGATTGCGGAACCAGATGTCCTTGGGGTCGGCGCAGACCATAATGAATTTCGTGTGCCAGAGACTGATCAAAACCACCTTCCCTGACGCTAAGTACTGCACCAATGAGCTGTTTCTGCCACATCGCCACAGCAATACTGACATCCTTGCCATCGAGCAAATGACGCAGGTCGGAGGGACGGGTTTGATAGTGTGCCAGTACCAGCAGTCCGAATAGCTGTCGCAACAAGCTTTCATTGTTTATCAACTGTCTGGCAGTCACGGTTTGGTAGTGGCAATCATCCAGCGTAAAGTGACCAGCTATGACCGTTTGCGGTGCAGTATTAAGCAGCAGACTGTCGAACAGGAAACGCTCCAGTGGGTCATTCTGGGCATAGCGTATGGGCTGTTTGAGGTGAATGTGTAGCCAGTTGTGATGGTGCTTGTCCAGCAGTTTCGGAAAACGTAGCGCGAAGCCTCTGCCAGTACCTTCGTAGCCATGCACGGTGGTGGAAAAAATGCTGTTGGGATAGTGCCGGAGCAGGGTAGCCAACACTGAAGAAGGGATGGCGGCAGCTTCATCTACCAATAATAAATCCAGTGCGGGCAGGGTATGGCAGAGTTCATCAGGGGCTATAAAACATAGCTGTTGCGCTGTACCCGCATGACGAAAGATGACATCAGCGGTTTTTTTGGAAGGTGCTGTAATACCGATGCGCTTTGCCGGATCTAGTGTCATAAGCTGTGCTGCCAGCATACCCAGCAAGGCTGATTTTCCCCTGCCTCGATCGGCTTCTATGACAATTGGGGATACTGTTTTTTCAGCCAGGTGCTGCTGTATTTGTGTCAGAGCCTGCTGCTGATCTGCGGTTTTAAACCCCGCTGCTTTTGGTGTAACGGCGGGCAGGGCAAGCTGTAAATCCTGGGGTATATTTTCTGTACGATACAGCGTCACGCAGTCTGCCTGTTGCAACTTGTTAATAAAGCGTCGCAGATAATAACCGCTGATATCCTCCAGCTGATAGGGCCAGTTCGCCATGCGTTGATAGTAGGGGTCTGTAAAATCCGGCCAGTCGGGCAGGGGAGGGGTTAGTAAAATCAGCACTCCACCAGCTACAATAGTGCCTCCAAGGGCTGCCAGATAGTCGGGATCAAAGCCCTGCCAGGTGTTATAAATGGCCGCCAGATGCTCTCTGCCCAGCACTTGCTGGAGGGTCAGTTCACGATCCAGCACCTTGCCCCGGGGGAAATTTCGTAGCAGTTGTTGTGCCTGTCGCAGTCCTGATTGCTCCTGACCGCTGATCACAATGAGGCGACGGGATTGCATCGGTTAGCTACAGGTATTTTCGATAGGCAGAGCTAATCGGGTAGCGTCGATCCTTGCCAAAAGCACGGCGTGTAATGCGTATGCCTGGAGCACTTTGTCGGCGTTTGTATTCATTGAGCAAGACGCGATCCACCACAAAACGCACGGTTTCTTCTGCGTAGCCTGCTGACACAATTTCTTCAACACTATGAAACTCCTCAATAAACAGTCGCAGGATTTCATCCAGTATGTCATAGGGTGGCAATGAGTCTTCATCCTTTTGATCCGGTGCCAGCTCTGCCGAGGGTGGGCGTGTAATGACTCGTTGCGGGATAATTTCACCATCCCCCAGTTGATTGCGAAACCGTGCCAACTCATACACCAGCACCTTGTAGACATCTTTTAACGGTGCAAAACCACCTGCCATATCGCCATATAAGGTGGCATACCCCATGGACATTTCACTTTTATTGCCGGTTGCCAGTAGCATTTTCCCGAGTTTGTTGGACAGTGCCATTAAAATCACACCACGGCTGCGCGCCTGAATATTTTCCTCGGTCACATCACGCTCAAGGTCACCAAACTCCTTGCTAAGCGTGTTCATAAAACTCGTAAAAATATCGGCAATGGGGATTTCCCGATAATGCACACCCAGGGTTTCAGCCTGTTTGCGGGCATCCTGAATACTGATATCGGCGGTGTAATGAAAGGGCATCATAATCGCCTCTACATTTTCTGCCCCCAGTGCATCCACGGCGATTGCCAGTGTCAGCGCCGAATCAATACCACCGGACAAGCCCAGCATGACCCCCTGAAAGCCATTTTTGGCCACATAATCGCGTACCCCTGTGACCAGTGCTTCATAAACCTGAGCCTGCTTGCTGCCCAGTTCCAGCGGTACCGCTTCTGATTGTGCGTGCAGGGCAACGCTAACCGGGTAGGTATGCTCAGCAAAGGTATCTGCCTGAAAAATCAACTGTCCCTGGCTATCAACCACCAGTGAATGCCCGTCAAACACCAGCTCATCCTGCCCGCCCACCAGATTGGTATAAATGACAGGCAGTTGATGTTCCGCCGCATGCCGTTGCAACAGGGCAAGGCGTTCTTCAGCCTTGTTATAGCGAAACGGTGAGGCATTGATAACAATGGCTGCTTCCGCACCCTGCTCGCGTGCCATTTTGATCGGTTTGTTCTGCCAGATATCCTCACAAATTAAAATGGCAGTAGGTACACCTGCCAGCGGCACGATGACGGTTTCTGAACCCGCATTAAAATAACGTTTTTCATCGAATACCCGATAGTTGGGCAAATACTGTTTGGCATATTCGGCAATACATTCACCATCCTGAAACACCACTGCCATATTGTAGAGTTTGCCCTGACGTTGCAGCGGTGCACCGACAACAACCGTCATCTGTGCACTGGCCTGGCGAATATCATCCAGTACCCGTTCTACCTGTTGCAAAAAAGCCGGGCGAAACAGCAGATCTTCCGGAGGATAGCCAGTGACCATCATTTCCGGAAAGATCACCACATCACTCTGCCACTCACGCGCCTGTTGAATACTTTGCAGGATCTTTTCGCGGTTGGCATCGAAATCCCCCACACAGGGATTCAGCTGCGCGATGGCAGCCTGTATGACCGGGCTCTTGCTCATGCCAGTTGCTTGCGTATCTGTTGTCCCATATCTGCCAGTGACTTCACGGTCGTGACACCAGCGGCTTCCAGAGCTGCATATTTTTGTTCTGCCGTCCCCTTGCCACCGGAGATAATGGCTCCGGCGTGCCCCATGCGCTTGCCAGAGGGTGCAGTAACGCCCGCAATATAGGCAACGACCGGCTTGCTGACATGCTTGCTGATATAATCCGCAGCGGCTTCCTCTGCGGTGCCACCAATCTCGCCGACCATAACAATCCCTTCGGTCTGCTCATCGGCTTCAAACAACGCCAGGCAGTCAATAAAATTCATCCCCTGAATGGGATCACCACCAATACCGATACAGGTAGATTGCCCCAGCCCTGCCAGGGTGGTTTGATGCACCGCTTCGTAGGTGAGTGTGCCGGAGCGTGAAATAATGCCAACCTTGCCGGGTTGATGAATAGAGGCTGGCATAATGCCAATTTTGCACTCACCCGGAGTAATAATGCCGGGACAGTTTGGACCAATCAGGCGAGCATCTGAGTCCTTTAACGCTGCCTTTACCTTGATCATATCCAGCACCGGAATGCCTTCCGTAATACAGGCAATCACCTTGATACCAGCATCCGCCGCTTCCAGAATAGCATCCGCTGCAAAGGCAGCAGGCACATAGATCATGCTGGCATCCGCTCCCGTCTCTTTCACCGCATCGGCAACCGTATTAAAAACGGGTCGATCAAGATGCGTCTGCCCACCTTTTCCGGGAGTCACTCCGCCTACCAGTTGTGTGCCATAGGCAATCGCCTGTTCGGAGTGGAACGTACCCTGCTTGCCGGTAAATCCCTGACAAATGACTTTGGTATTTTTATCGATCAGTATACTCATGCCTGTGCCTCCGCAGCAGTAATCACCTTTTGTGCGGCATCAGTCAAACCATCGGCTGTTATAATATTCAATCCGCTATTGGCGAGCATTTCCTTTCCCTTCTCTACATTGGTTCCTTCCAGTCTGACGACAACCGGGACTTTTATTCCCATCTCACCGACAGCGGTAATAATACCCTCTGCAATCAGGTCACAACGTACAATGCCACCGAAAATATTGACCAGTACGCCTTTCACCGCCGGATCAGAAAGAATGATTTTAAAAGCTTCGGCAACACGCTCGGCTGTTGTGCCACCGCCTACATCCAGAAAGTTGGCTGGTTCACCCCCATGCAGCTTGATCAGATCCATGGTTGCCATGGCAAGCCCGGCTCCATTGACCATACAGCCGATATTGCCATCCAGGTGGATATAATTCAGATCATGCTCGGCTGCGCGTGCTTCACGTTCATCTTCCTGCGTCTTGTCACGCAGCGCAGCCAGCTCGGGGTGACGATACAGCGCACTGCCGTCAATATTCAGCTTGGCATCCAGTGCCAACAGGTCACCATTACCATCCACCACCAGCGGGTTGATTTCCAGCAAGGAGGCATCCTGTTCCATAAACAGCTTGATTAAGGCTGCCAGCA
>JALVFC010000032.1 GCA_027030285.1 Thiotrichaceae bacterium
CGAGCGCATCATGCTCCAGCAGTAAAGCCTCGCGCTCGACCAGTCTTAGCGATGGGGTGTAGGCATTTTGCAAGCCGGAGCCGGGCATCAGCTTGTCGCGGTTAAAGTGCCCATTTGGGTCAATTTGCTGTTTATATTTCGCAAATGCCTGGATGGTTTTCTCATCCTGATACTGGATCTTGGTCAGCCCGATACCATGCTCACCGGAGATCACTCCATCAAGTGAGACAGCCAGCTCCATGACTTCATCCACGATACGCTCGGCTTCGTGCATCATTTTGTAGTCATTGGAATTGACCGGAATATTGGTATGCACATTGCCATCACCCGCATGCATGTGCAGTGCAATAAACAGACGGCTGGAAAGTACCTTTTTGTGAATTGCCGTCATTTTTTCGCACAACGGCGTCATATTGCGACCTGCAAACATCTCGTTGATCGGCTGGCGTACCTCTTTGTGATACGAAATGCGTAAATCACGGCGCAGCAGCAGATTGATCAGGCGATCATCAGTTTTAACCGCAGCCTTTGCTGTATCATCCAGTAAATCCAGACAGTCACTTGCCGGAGTATCGAAGTTTTCCAGAATACGCTGCCAGCGCGTCTGGATACGGGTCAGGTATTCACCGGCGGCTGCCAGTTTTGCCTCCAGAAAGGCATCGCTTTCTGCACTGGCTTTATAATCCGGTAACTGGCGCAATTCCGGCAGATCACCTTGCAGGGCTTCCAGCAACTGTTCAATCAGCTTGAGCTTGTTTTGCAGAGAGAGACGGATATTAATACGCTCAATGCCTTCGCTATAAGTTGCCAGATTATGCAGTGGAATCACCACATCTTCATTCACCTTAAAGGCATTGGTATGTGCCGCAATCGCCGCCGTGCGCGCCCGGTCCAGCCAGAACAAACGCCGCGCTTCCGGGCTAATGGCAATAAAACCTTCGGCCTGACGTGCCTGCGCCAGACGCACCACTTCAGAGGCGGCCGCAGCGACCTGTGCTTCATCATCGCCGACAATATCCGCAATCAGCACCATTTTGGGCAATGAGCCACGCGAGCTTTTCGGGGTATAGTTAACTGCCTTCACATAGCGTTCATCCAGATGTTCCAGACCGGAGAGCATCACCTGCGGATTACTGTCCAGATAGTCTTTCACCTCGACAATCGCTGGCACTGCTTCGTGCAAATCCGTCCCGTAAAACTCCATGCACACGGTGCGCACCTTGTCTGGCATGCGATGCAGAACAAACTCCGCCGAGGTAATCAGCCCGTCACAGCCTTCTTTTTGAATCCCCGGCAGACCGCCTAGGAACTTGTCGGTAACATCTTTACCCAGCCCCACCTTGCGGAAAAACTGACCATTAAATTCCAGAATTTCCGGCTCACCTGATAAAGGCGTTACCCCATCAGGCTGAAAGCGCCTCACAGCAAACGTCACCGTCTCCTGCTCGTGAATCTTCCCCAGATTATGGTTTAAACGGCGCACTTCCAGCCAGTTTGCATCCGGGGTCACCATTCGCCAGGACACCAGATTATCCAGCGTCGTCCCCCATAACACGGCCTTTTTGCCACCCGCATTCATGGCAACATTACCGCCAATGGTCGAGGCATCCTGCGAGGTCGGATCCACCGCAAAAACCAGACCATTCTCCTCTGCCAGTTCGGAAACGCGCCGTGTCACCACACCCGCACCACAACGCACCACAGGTACCTGTTTGCCGTCCACCACATCATCACGCAAATCCACAGCAGACAGGCTTTCCAGCTTTTCGGTATTAATCACCACACTGTTAGCATGTAACGGAATCGCCCCGCCCGTATAGCCTGTACCGCCACCACGCGGAATCACCGTCAAGCCCAACTTGATACTTGCCTTAACCAGCGCCGCAACCTCCTCCTCGGTATCCGGCGTCAACACCACAAAGGGCAATTCAACACGCCAGTCGGTCGCATCCGTCACATGCGACACCCGCGCCAACCCGTCAAAACAGATATTGTCTTTGGCAGTAATGGCAGAATAAGCCTTAAACGCCTTTTGCCGCAGTGCCTTATAAGGCGCAAACCAGCCCTCGAAGGTCTGCACCGACTGATCCACAATCGCAATCAGCTCCAGCGTCAACGGATTACCCGCCGCCCGCTCACGGATACGCTCAATGCGCTCACGCAGAGTTTTCATCAATGACTGCAGACGCTTGTCATTCTTCAGCAAATCATCCTGAATATAGGGGTTGCGCTTGACCACCCACATATCGCCCAGCATTTCCAGCAACATATGTGCCGACAGCCCCGTACTACGTTTATTACGCAACTGTTCCAGAATTTCCCAGGCACGCTCACCCAACAGCCGCAAAACAATCTCACGATCCGAAAACGAGGTGTAGTTATAGGGAATCTCCCGAATGGGTGGTTTTACGCTCATGGCTAACGCGGTAACAGTCAATAGAGCGCGCATTGTATGCTTATGCGGGAAACTTGCAAATCAACCGGGGATGGCAGGTGGTTTATGGCGGCTAATAGTAACTACTCAGATTGCGCTCGTGTTGTTCGAGTTCAAGGCGAAAGCGCGGAGTTTATAAGCATAAATGAGCACGTTACAACGCAGAAATCGGACAGCACGAGTGCAAGCTGAAGTAGTTACGAATCACTTACGATTCACTGATAGCCTTCTGCAGTGATAAACGCACAAACCCGCTATCTTCCATGATGGCGTACATGGCGGGCAAAACCAGCATGATTAACACAGTTGACGTGAGCATGCCAAATACAATGCTGGTCACCAGTGGCACCAGTATCAGCGCCTGGGAGCTGGTTTCAAACAGCAGCGGGGTCATGCCTGCGATAGTGGTTACCGAGGTGAGAAAAATGGCCCGGAAGCGGTCATGTACTGCCTGGCGTGCAGCACTATGGAGTGCCATGCCTTCCTTGACATGGTATTTCACAAACTCTACCAGCAGGATAGAGTCATTCACTACCACACCCGCCAGAGAGACAAAACCAATCATACTGGGCAGAGTGAAATCCAGCCCCATGATAAAGTGCCCCCAGATTGCACCAATTAACGCCAGGGGAATATTGATCATAACGATTAAAGGTTCACGATAGTTGCGAAATTGCAAGCTCAGCAACAAGAATACACCGAAGGCACCCAGCCCAAAGCCCTTGAGAATCGAGCTTTTGGTTTCTGTGCCACCTTCGACTTCGCCTTTTAGTGAGAAACGGATACCGGGGTAGCGTTGTTGCAGCTCTCCCAAAAAGTTTTCCTGCAAGCTTCTGATCACTTCAGAGGTATTGGCAATACTGGCTTCAACATCACCATAGATATTGACGGTGCGCTGATGGTTGACATGCCCGATGCGGGCAAATGCCCGTGTTTCTGTCACACTGGCAACACTGCTCAGGGGGATAATCTCGCCGCTACGGGAAAACACACTGAAATTATCAAAATCCCTGAGCGCCTGTGGTGCTTCGCTATCCAGCCGGGCAATGATTTCGTAGGCTTCCCGCTTATGGTAAATCTCGTCAATTTGTATGCCCTGATAGGCTGCACGTAGCTGGCTGGCAATGCTGCGAGAATCCACACCTGCTGCCAGTGCACCGGGTTTTAACGTGATGATAAACTGTGGTTTCCCCGGGCGAAGATCATCAAGCAGGTTGGTTACACCGGCATAGCCCCGCAGCCAGTTTTGTACCTCCCACGAAGCCTTTGAGAGCTGTTGCAGATCTTCACCCTGCAAGCGAATATGGATGGCTCGCCCGGCAGGCCCTACTTTGGCTTCCTTGTATTGAATATTGACCACATCCGGCAAGGGTGGTGTGTGCTGTTTCCAGCGGGCAACCAGCTCAGGAATACGGGTGTGCCGCTTTTCTGTATTCAGTAAATCAATACTCAGGGTGACCAGGTGTGAGCCATTTTCAGGCACATCAGCATGTTTGCCATAAGACACCTGAATATGTTTAACCAGCGGTTCACTTTCCTGCTGGCTCAGGGCTTTGCTGGCTTTCTCCAGTGCCTGTAGCAATACCTGTACAACACGTTCAGTCTCCGCCAGTGGTGTGCCCTGTGGCAATAGTACCCTGGCTTCAAAGTTATTACCCTCCAGATCCGGAAAGGCCTTGAATTTAACCATGCCGGTAGCGATAAGCCCTATTGAAAACACCAACAGAGCCAGGGCAATACCTACGGTCAGATAGCGAAAGCGCATGGCAAGCTGGGCACCGGCACCGATATGATGTCGTATTCTGTTAAAGCGTTTCTCAAACGCCAGTCGCCAGCGGGCGGGTGTTTTCTGGTGGCGGTGCAGCAAGGATTGTTTGAGATGATGGGGTAACACCAGAAAAGCTTCTATCAAGCTAATGGTTAGCACAGAGAGCAAGACCACTGGCAGCACCCCCAGCACCTGCCCCATGTCACCTTTCATCATGAGTAGACTGCCGAACAGTAGCGCCGAGGTCAGGTAGGATGAGAAGACACCACGAAAGACCTTTTTTGTGCCATCAATCGCAGCTTCCAGTGGTGGTTTTCCTTTCTGGTATTCATGATCAATACTCTCTGAGAGGACAATTGCATCATCCATCAGAATACCGATTGCCATCAACAGGGCGACCATGGAGATCATATTGATACTGATGCCAAACACGACCATCAACGCCAGGCCACCGAGAAAAGAAACCGGTAGCCCCACGGCAATCCAGAAGCTGTAACGCCAGCTAAAAAACAGGAGCAAAACAAAGCTGGCAAGCAACAAACCCTGCCAGCCGTTCTTCAATAACAGCTGTAAGCGGTCTCGTACAGAGGTGGACTGATCGTTAACCACGGTCAGTTGTGTACCAGCAGGCAAACGGGTATTTTCTGCTGCAACAAAACTGATCAGGGTATCGGCTACCTTCAGGGTATCGTCACTGGTATTTTTGCTAATTTTGAGCAGGGCAGCGGGCCTGCCATCCAGTTCGACTCGATGTTCCGGTTTTTCAAACGCATCACGTATCTCGGCGATATCGCCCAGTTTTATTTCGCCATGCTGTGCCGTATTTAAAATAACCAGGTCAGCCAGTTCCTGGACAGTTTTACGGGCATTATCAAAGCGAATCTGGTAATAGGTTTCTGCGCTTTCCAGTGTCCCTGCGGGCAATTCCAGCGCTTGTGCTGCAATAAGGTTCGCTATATTTTGCACACTAAGCTGATATTTTTTCAGCGTGTCCGGAGGGATTAACACCTGCAACTGATGCGTGGAAAAGCCTTCCACAGTGACAATGGGAATTTCTGGCAAGGCTAGCAAGCGGTTGCGGTAATATTCTGCCAGTGCCTTTAATTCGGCAGTGGTGAGCTTGTCTGAAGTAATGGCGACATTGGCGACAGGGTTGATTCGCCCTAATTGTTTAATCACCGGGTCTTCGGCGTTATCCGGAAAGCTCTGGATACCATCAATCGCGGTCTTTATATCATCGGTAAACTCACGAATACTCCCGGCTTCCTGCATCTCCAGCGTAAAAATCGCCATATTGTCACGCGCATCACAGACCTGTTCCTCAAGGAAACTAATACCATCTGTTGCATCTTCCAACGGATTACAAAGGGCATTTTCTACATCTGCCGGACTTGCCCCCGGATAAACCACATTAACCTGTACCTTGCCGGGTTTTAATTGCGGAAATGATTCTTTGTTCAGCTGCCCCAGTGATGCCAGCCCCAGGGCAATAACGGCCATCATCAGGATATTGCTGGCTGTGGGGTGCCGGGCAAAATAGCGTATCATGGCTGTGTCTCTGACTGTACTTGTGGCAGCTTCGTGCCTGCTGCCCGGTTTCTCAGAGCCTCTGCATCACTGCTATCCTCTATGACTTTAAGTGGCAAGCCTTCTACCACCGGAATCACATCCGTTACAATCACCCGATCCCCGTTATCAAGACCTTCACCGAGTACAACCAGGTCACCTTGCCGGTGCAAAACCGTCACTGGCCGAATTTCCAGACGGTTCTCTTTGGTCGCCAGATACACGCGTCCCTGATGGATCGCTCTTCTGGGTACGACCCATTGTGCCTGTGCCGGAGCAATGAACTCTACGGCGGTATACATGCCTTTCAGTAACGGCGGACGCTTGCCGGGGATCACGCCTTCATAAGGCTTGTTGACAGCGACAACCAGACTAATTGTATCGCGCAGGGGGTCAATAGATTCACCAATACGCAGCAACTGACCCTGCCAGCTGGCAGCGATCCCTTCTTCCCCAACCAGTCGTACCTGTACTTGCAGCTGTAACTGCTGGAGTGCATTCTGCAAGCCCTGTGGGTTTTCCAGATTAAATACGGTGTTATCCAGCCCCATCAACAAGGGTCGAAACTGACGCGTGGGCAACTGGGCAGCAATCTCCACGGCCTGTGTGCCCAGCGCTTCAAACAATACGCCTCCAGTTGGGACAAACTCACCCTTGTCAACAAAGACATCACCAATACGCGCATTAAACGGCAGGCGTATGGCGGTACGTCCCAGAGTGTCTTCGCTTTGTTGCAGTTGTGTTTTGGACTGCCTGATCTGGGATTCAATCGTGGCTTTGCGGCTGGCAAAGCTGTCCAGTTTCCCCTTGAGCTCTTCCACCTGTTGACGCAATTGCAGTATTTTTTGCTCCTCGGCATCCACGGCTGAGCGGGCAATCAGGCGTTTGTCCCAAAGCTTGCGAACCCGTGCCAGCTCCTTTTCACCAACCCGCAGGTTTTCACGGGCAATTTTCAACGAACGCGCCGTGCTTCTTTCCTCTGTTTGCAACTGTTTCAGTGAAGAATGACTGCCAGCCAGACCTGCTTTACGTTGTTCACGTGAGAACTCAAAAGTGGTTGCATCAATCCGCAGTACCACCTCACCAGCAGCGATACTGCCACCTTTTTTCAAGTGCGGATGCAGGTAGGATATCTTGCCACTCACCTCGGCCTTGGCTTTTAGCAAGATGGCAGGTTCGACATTCCCATAAGCAATGGCGCGAGGGCGAAACGGGATTTTTCTGGCACTGATTACCTTGACTATTCGGGTGGGAAACGCCAGTTTTTCATGCGCGACTGGTGGTTTGGTCTTCACCTTGAAGACGATCAGAGCAACAACCAGTGCCACAATGAGTGGCAAGATGACTGATTTTTTCAGGATATTTTTCATTATTCAGGGTCAGTCCGGTAAGTAGTATGACGAGCTACACCATTTTCATCAGTTCACCCGGTTGCACGCCCTGGGTGAATCAACGTAGTGCAGAATCAATAAAAGCCCAGAGCGGTTTTGCCTCTTGCTCCAGGTCGAAATCAAAATTAAAAATGGACCAGCGCATCACCAGCCCCTGTATTAATGCCGTGATAAAGCCAGCAGATTGCATGGCATCTAGGTCTTGCCTGAAGTGTCCTCTGTCTATGCCCTCCTCAATCAGCTCTGCAACTTCCCGCGTATAGCGCTGCATAATCGTTTGGACAGCCTGTTTTAAGGCGGGCGACTCCAGGTGAAGTCGATCCGAGAACAGCAGGCGCGGCAAACCCTTGTGTTCACTAATAAACTGCAACTGACGGTGAACCAGCCGCTGCAACCGCTGGTCTGCATCCTGCTGGCTCTGAAAACAGTCGGACAAAACAAGAAACAACTGGCTGGCCAGCCATGCAATCGCCTCGGCAAAAATGGCATCACGGGTTTTAAAATGACGGAAAATAGTCGCCTGTGCCACCCCAACCCGGTCAGCAATCGCCTGAGTGGTGACTTTTTTCACCCCCAGCTCTGCCGCCAATGCCAGGGTGCTTTGAATAATTTCCTGCTTACGCTGTTGATGTGGTTTACCCATATTAGATCCACAAAACAAAAATGTGAGTGATTAATCACTTTTTATTGTAGTGATGCAGCGCCCCTGTGTCAATCCATGCTGGAAGAACCTATGTGTTGGCTAATTTTTGTCGTCCAGAGTAACTACTCGGCGTACCTCCTATTTTACCCAAAATTCAGCCACCTAAGGGATGCAAATAGAACCACTCCAGACACGCCACAGCTACTGCATTTCATTTCGGAGCCGTGTTTAGATTTCTACCTAAACTAAAGCTATTATGATAAATATATACTTAGTCAACATCATAATGAGTTAACCATGCAAACAGTGACACTTCATATCAAGATCGAACCAGAGCTTGCGAAAAGTTTAAAATCTTTATCACAAAAACGGAAAATATCCGTAGGTGAACTGGTAAGGCAGGCTGTTTATTCTCACTATCAGCTTGATCTGGATATATCACTGAATAATAGACAATGTCAGACTCTGCAAGCTTATCAAGGTGGGTATATTAGCCTTTCCAAACTGGCATCTGATATGGGCATGAGCATTTGGGAGATGCAAGAATGGCTTGCTGAACATAATATTGCTCAGAATACTATGTTTCAGGAAAATGATGTAAGTAATGCCTAAACCATCCCGAAGATGGGCTTTCACAAGCTCCCAGCTAACTACAATTGCCGAATACTATCCATCCCTGCAAATAAACGCATTGGGTTGTCTGTAAAAGGTTCAAAGAAATCAAAAGACTGATAAAACTTTAGTGCATCGTTATCTAATACGTCGAGTACCAATCCATAGGCGGGTAGTCCCCGGTTGGTTAGCTTTACTGTATGGCGCAGTGCGCTTACCAGTATTTTGGCTCCTAATCCCTTGTTTTGATATTTCTGCTCTACGGCTAGTCGTGCAAGTAATACAACAGGGATGGGGTAGTATGGTAATGACTGGTTTGTAGGAATGCCTGATTTGGTGACGGTTGAAGAGGCTAGCGTGTAATAGCCTATGACTTCTCTCATTTTTCCAGGCTGTTTGCTGGCTAATACCCAGGTGGAACTTAAGCCCAGCCTGGCATGTTTAAGGGCAAAACGGCTGAGAAAGTCATTCATTCCGGTTTTGCCGCAATCAAAGGCTTTCAGGTTGTGCTTGCTTTTGTCCAGTGCTTCTATGGAATAAGATGATGTCACACCGAAAATCCATCTTTATCGAGACTTTTCGCGGCATCAAGTAACTTTTTGCTGGGAGGAGTGGTACTTTCACAAGCTTTTATAAAGCGGTCAAATTGATCATTGCTCAGGCTAATCTGCGTTTCACCCTGTAAAACTTTGGGTGCATCCTGAAGTATCAAGCGTGTCAGGTATTCGGTAACGGTACACCCAGAAAGCATTGCTGCTCGTTCTGCAAGCTGTTTTGTTTGTTCATTTACTCGCATATCAATACGTGTTGTTGATGTTGCCATGGCTTTCATGCCTCCGTGTACCTTGTCTGTTTTTTTAGTATATCATAGTACGGAGATAATCCGTACAAAAAGCGATATCACCGCTCATCAAGAGTAAAGACGACCTTACGGCATCCAGAGGAAATTCTGCATAAGCACTACTCTCTCCCTTTCCCGGATTGTATCCGGGCTACAGAACTTTTCACTCAAGAGTTAAGACAACCTGATAGGCTCCCTGACAATAGAGTTTGCCTGCTATCACAACGGCTGGATTGCTGTAGTTGGCTTGAGGCTATATGTCCGTATTGGTTGCAAGCTACTGGCATTGAGTAGCAGGATTTTTTCGGTGCTATCGCCTTTGCTGTTACCGCTACAGCTTGTGCCAATGGCTGCATAGCGTTTATTGAGG
Organism: Thiotrichaceae bacterium; assembly: GCA_027030285.1. Lineage (GTDB taxonomy): Bacteria > Pseudomonadota > Gammaproteobacteria > Thiotrichales > Thiotrichaceae > HyVt-477. Next base: position 9,626 of record JALVFC010000032.1, read on the forward strand.
CTGATGGCGTATGCACTGGGGTGGCATTGTGGGGGTATTTTCAGGGCTTGTGTGGTGGTTTTTCCGCTGCTGAGGTCATGCAGGGGAAGCTGGTTTTTGTTCGCTAGCAAGGCGAGCTTTTTACTGTCTGCGGAGAAAAAGAGTGTGTTAATAGCTGGTGTCGGGATGTATGTCAGTTTATTGGTTTTCAGGTGAATCAGGGTGACTGGTGTGCTGGGGATGGCGATGTATTGTGCATCCGGGCTGTAACTGATTGGGCTGATGGTTGGCAGCTTGAGGTTGGCTAGTTCAAGGTGTTGTTTGATTTTGTTCTGGAAGGTGTCATAGATCACCAGCGTTGGTTTGGGCGGCTTTGCATCAGCTTTATTGGGTGTGGTGATATAGGCGACATCACGTCCGTTGGGACTCATGCCGATGGCGCCAAGTTGCAGGCTGCCCTGTACAGGCTGCACGCCTTCTGGCAAGGGGATGTTTCTTAATACTTTTCCTGAGCCAGTATGTACGATATGCAGTTGCGCGGTTGTGCCTTTCAGGGTATAGAAAAGTTGTTGTGATCCGCTGGCGTTGAGGATGGCTTTGCGTGGGCGATAGTTATGGTTGAAGGGGGGCGGTACGGGTGGCTGGCGCAGTACCTTTCCGGTTCGGTTGTGGAGAATGCTGATTTTGCCGGGGACAGCGACGGTGAGTTTGTGTCCGTCGGGTGTGAAGCCCATGGGAAATTCTGTTCCCTGATGGATAGTAATTGGGGTTGTTTTTACCAGCTTGCCTGTTTGGATGTTTATAAATTGTATCTTCGCAGGTTGCTGTTTGCTTCGGAATATGAGCTGACTGGAGTCGTGGCTAAAGACCAGGTCTTCTATACCGACACCCTGGGTGTCTGCTGATTTACTTGCTACTGCGGAGCTAATGAGCAAAGTGGTTAGTAATGTAATCAATATTCTTTTTGTTTTCATGTCTTTATTTTGTGGTTTCGGCTATTTCAGCAAAATAAAAAATCTTCTGTACCGATGTAACCAGTCGCAAGCCGCCGTTCAAACTGGCTGGCATTTGGGTTTGCCAGTGTTGTTGATCTTTGCCATGGTGCATTTTTACGGGGGGCAGTTGCCCGAATGCCAGGGTAACACCATCCAATGGGTAGTTTGCAGTCAGTGACAGTTCATTGGATTCTTGGGTATCACGTTGCAGGGTGATTCGCAGATCGTTTATAGTAAAGGTGCAAGGATGCTCCGGTAGCTTGCACTCACCTTGTAGCTGCATGCGCCCGGCTTTGTGCTGCAGTTCGGCACGGCTTTTGTACTGTTGATAATAATCGGTGGCGACATAGCCTCCGATAGCCAGGAAAGGGGCAATAATGATTGCCAGTTTTTGGTGTTTGTTCATATTAAGAGCCTGCCATAAATGGCTCTTAAACTAAAGCCTAAACAACCAGCGTATCCATCAGGTCAATCATAAACTCGGTATCTTCCTGGGTTTGCTTTTCCCAGCCCTGAAATCCCATACTCTCAAGCACGCCCCGACCTTTGTTATTATCTGCCATTTCAAGTAGAACCTGCTCCAGCCGTGATTTATGTTCCTGAAGCTTTGAACCAGCCAGTAATACGTGTTTGATGACAAAAATCTCACTACGGATCAGTACCCTTAGCCGATCTTTAGTTAAGCAGGACAATGTTTCATAAGCCTCATCCAGAAAAAAACCCACATCAGCTTCTCCCTGCAATAGTTTTTTGGCTACCAGTGGGTAGCTGTCAACGGTTTCATCGGATGTATTGCTGGTATTGAGGTCGGCGGGTTCCAGCATGATCATTCCGATCATATTTACATCTGGATCATCTGTATGCACGATACGCGTGCCTTCCTGCAAGTCTGCAATTTCCTGTATTTCGCTACCGGATGCTGTTGCAATAATGGCTTCATCTGCACGGTTATGTGGTGCAGCAATGGCAGAAAACTCTTTCTCCCGCACCAGCATGGATGCATCATAGGGGTTTGCATAAATCAGGTCTATTTCATCGTTGGCAATGGCTTCGCGCTGCGCGGCAAAGCTGTCATATAGTTCAAGATGTATGGGTAGATCAAGCTGTCGCTGTAGCCAGGTATTAAAAATATACCAGCCTGCCAAGTAATTAGGTGGAAAATCAGGACTGACTGTCATGACATAACTCATACTGCTACCCTCTCTTTTTGTAACATTTCGGCATAAAGCGGGATACATGCCTCTACGTTTTTTCTGGACGGTTTTCTCCTTACTGACGTATAGCCAACTGTTTTGCCATTACGGATATTGGGAATGGCTGTGGCATATACCCAATAATATTTGCCATCTTTGCGCAGGTTTTTAACATAACCTTGCCATCTTTTACCCTGTTCAAGCGTATCCCAAAGGTCTTTGAAGGCAGCCCTAGGCATATCCGGGTGACGAAGAATCGAATGTGGCTGCCCAATTAACTCCTGTTCAGAATAACCGGACATATCGACAAATGACTGATTGCAATGAGTAATAATGCCTTTCCTGTCAGTTCGGGAAACTATCAGACGACCTTCTGGATAAGGGACTTCAATATCTTCAATCACAACCTGCCGATGAGAGCCATCGTAATAGGTAAGTGTTATCTCTTTCATGACTATACAAGCTTTATTATGTTTTCTGCAGCACGCTTCACATCAAGGAAGATGAGCCCAAGTTTGGACTTTGGTCTTGCCAAAACAGTTAACACAGCTTCTTCTCCTGCGTGTGTCATCAAGATGTAACCATTCGACCCCTTCACAAGAACCTGCTCCAGGTCACCTTTATTCAGCTCCTGCACCGTCCTGTCGCCCAATGACAAAATCGCCGCACTCATCGCCCCAACACGGTCTTCATCCATATCGGCGGGGAGCATGGCAGCCATTACCAAACCGTCCGTGGAAATCACAGATGAAGCCTCGATATCAGGTGAGGTTCCGTTAAGATCGCTTAAAATAGAAGTCAGCATTTCTGCTAGCATGATATGTCCCTCAAGTTTATTGTTATTAGAATTTTTGTTTATGGTTCAGGCTAAGGTATTTTTTATGAGGGAGTAAAGCACTTTTAATAAAAGAAAGGGAAAACTTGATCTAACGCATCATTACTAACTTTTTTTCTGACATGAAAAAGGCTCCCGGATCAGGAGCCTTCATACTTATTTTTCTGAATCTGGTTAATGTCCTCTTGCTTCTCCCGCTCCAGCAGGGATACGAATATCCTCTACCATATGCTGGATATGCGCTGGTGGCCGTTCAGAAGACACCATTTCTACCAGAAAGGCAACGGCAAAGTTAACTATCGCACCGACTGCACCAAAGGCTTTAGGATCAATACCCAGGAACCAGTTTTTAGGCATATTGCCAAGAAACTCTGTGCCTTTAATAAACATAATGCCATGATGCTGAAACACGTACAGTAATGTGACACCAATACCTGCAATCATACCTGCAATAGCTGCTTTAGCGGTGATCTTCTTGGAGAAAATTCCCATCATGAGTGCCGGAAAAATGGACGATGCCGCCAGTCCAAATGCCAGCGCCACCGTACCCGCTGCAAAGCCGGGCGGATTCAGCCCGAGATAGCCTGCAACCAGTATCGCCAGTGTCATAACAATACGGCTCGCCATTAGTTCTCCCCGTTCCGAGATACTCGGCGTAAACACACCCTTCATTAAATCATGTGAAATGGATGAAGATATTGCCAGTAACAAGCCTGCTGCGGTGGACAGTGCTGCTGCCAGACCACCTGCGGCAACCAGAGCAATCACCCAGTTTGGCAGATTGGCGATTTCCGGATTTGCCAGCACCATAATATCGCGGTCAACCTTGACCATTTCATTGGTTTCTTTATCAGCAACATATTGAATCTTGCCATCACCGTTTTTATCTTCAAATTTCAGCAAGCCCGTTGTCTCCCAGTTTTTAAACCAGTCGGGACGTGCTTCATATGCCAGATTTTGTCCTGCTTCCGGCTGGATGGTATGAATCAGGTTGAGTCGTGCCATGGCACCCACAGCAGGGGCAACGGTATACAGCAAGGCGATAAACACCAGTGCCCAGCCTGCAGAAGAGCGTGCTGCTTTCACTGAAGGCACGGTAAAGAACCGCATAATGACATGGGGTAACCCCGCTGTGCCAATCATCAGGGACATGGTATAGGCAAACATATTGAGCTTGCTGCCCAGTACTGCCGTCGTGTATTCCTTAAAGCCAAGGTCAGTAACAATCATATCCAGCTTGTCCAGCAAATACATATTGCTGCCATCGGCCATCTTGCTACCCAGACCAATCTGTGGAATCGGATTGCCTGTTAAATGTAGTGAAATAAACACGGCAGGCACGGTATAGGCGAAAATCAACACACAGTATTGGGCTATTTGTGTATAGGTAATGCCTTTCATGCCGCCTAGTACCGCATACACCCAAACAACAAACATGCCGATACCAAGACCCAGTGCAAACTTGACTTCAAGAAAGCGGGAAAACGCGACACCTATCCCCTTCATCTGACCAATAACATAGGTCAATGAAGCGATAATGAGGCAGGCAACCGCGACAATCCGCGCTGTTTTGGAGTAGAAACGATCACCAATAAATTCTGGCACTGTGAACTTGCCATATTTTCTCAGGTAAGGTGCAAGCAGCATGGCAAGCAACACATAGCCACCTGTCCATCCCATTAGAAAGACAGAGCCACCATAACCCAGAAAGGCGATCAAGCCAGCCATGGAGATGAAGGAAGCGGCACTCATCCAGTCAGCACCCGTTGCCATACCATTCAGTATCGGATGCACGCCTTTGTTGGCAACATAAAAATCACTGGTTGTCGCTGCCCGCGCCCACCAGGCAATACCAAAATACAGCGCAAAAGTAGCAAATACCACAATATACGTCATTGTTTTTAGATCCATGATGACTACTCCTTAGCGTTCGTGAACATTATATTTTTGATCAAGCTTATTCATGCGCCATGAATAGAAAAAGATCAAAGCCACAAAAGTGTAAATGGAACCTTGCTGTGCAAACCAGAAGCCAAGCTTGTAGCCACCTAAGCGGATTTCATTGAGTGGTTCGACCAGAATAATGCCGAATAAAAAAGAGACAATAAACCAGATCGTCAGGCAAATTGCCATAAGCCTCAGGTTTGCTCGCCAATAAGAGTCATTGGAACTCATCGTTTCCTCCTTTGGGGTTGGGGCAACACATTAGTCAGGCTACCGGAGCTACGCCTTCCAGCCCTCACTGTGCTCCCCTCATCATTGGTTAGTGGGATTAATATAGTATATGCGCTCCAAAATAGAGCAAGAAATGACTCATTTTAGTGCGCACCTGATATATATAGACCTAAATCCGGTTTTTTGTCAGCTTTTGTGTAAAATCTACAACAGCTTTTCACCTTAACAGGGCTGGTCCGTCCTCACGCTATCATTCCCCCCTGTCATTGCGGCACAGACCGCAATCCATTTATACAACAGCACACGGCTCAACCGTGGATACCGGCCTGCACCGGTATGACGTGATGACCTCTTCCATGTACATTCCTGGCAAGTTAAAGTTACCGTTTTTAAAAGTGGTCAATCGTTCATGTCAGCACATATTTTTCATTCTCGAGGTTTTTTATCCCTGTTTTTTCTCTGCCTGATCTGTGCCAAAGGTGTTGCAAAGCAACCACAGTTACTACTAGCCGAGGTATACAAGCCGCAGGATGATATTCCACTCAGCCAGTACTGGGTTAGCGAAAAATATGATGGTGTCAGGGCATTATGGGATGGTAAACAGCTTATCTCCAGACAGGGAAACGTCTACCATGCCCCAGCATGGTTTACCAGAGGTTTCCCGCAACAACACCTGGATGGAGAACTGTGGATAGCCCGAGGTCATTTTGAACGACTGGTTAGCACCGTACAAAAGGCAAAACCTGTCGATTCTGAGTGGCAACAGGTGCGCTACATGGTGTTTGAGCTACCGTACGGCAAGGGGACATTCACCGGCAGGCTGCAAACACTAAGGAAAATCCTTGATCACACGCCCTCCCCTTACATTCAACTTGTGCCACAATATCAGCTGCAAACACACCAGCAGTTAATGGCAAAACTTGAGGAAGTTACCCGTCAAGGCGCGGAAGGATTGATGCTACATCGTGGAGATGCGCCATATACAACCGGGCGTAGCGATGATCTACTCAAGGTGAAGCGCTATCAGGATGACGAAGCAGTAGTCATGCAGCACCTTCCCGGAAAGGGAAAATATCGCGGCATGATGGGAGCTTTACAAGTACGTGATAAACACGGCAGGCTGTTTAAAATTGGCAGCGGGTTTACGGATGAACAGCGCCGTCACCCTCCTCCTGTTGGCACGCTTATTACCTATAAATATTATGGTTTAACAAAAAAGGGGATTCCCCGCTTTGCCAGTTTTTTGCGTATCCGGCTTGACAAAAACCCTGAAGACAAATAGGCAATACTTTTTAGACACAATATCGTAGTATCCCGTTATGCAAACGATCATCACCATTAACAACCTTGGCAAGACTTACAAATCCGGACACGAAGCACTGAAAAAGGTCAATCTGGATATTCATAAAGGTGAAATTTTGGCACTACTAGGGCCTAATGGTGCTGGAAAAACCACCTTGATTTCCATTATTTGCGGTATTGTCTCGCCGACTTCAGGCAATGTCAGCGTGGATGGTTTTGATATTATTTCTGCTTATCGTCAGTCACGCAAACGCATTGGTCTGGTACCGCAGGAGCTGACACTTGGTGCATTTGATACGGTCTGGCATACGGTGAATTTTAGCCGTGGTCTGTTTGGAAAAAAGAAGGATCACGCCTATCTGGAACAATTACTCAAAGACCTTTCACTTTGGGATAAAAAAGAAAATGAATTACGTACCCTGTCTGGCGGCATGAAGCGCAGAGTGCTGATTGCCAAGGCATTATCTCATCAGCCACGTATCCTGTTTCTGGATGAGCCTACCGCAGGTGTCGATGTCGAGTTGCGCAAGGATATGTGGCAAATTGTGCGCCGTCTGCGTGAGTCTGGCGTTACCATTATCCTCACTACGCATTACATTGAGGAAGCCGAGGAAATTGCTGACCGGGTAGGTATCATTTCGGACGGACGTCTGTTGCTGGTTGATGATAAAAAAGCATTGATGCAAAAGCTGGGTAAAAAACAGTTGATTATTGAGCTTAAAGATCCAGTCCAGCAGCTGCCTGATAGCTTGCAAGACTACCTGCTGGAATTGTCAGAGGATGGGCAACGGTTAACCTACACCTACAATACGCAAGGTGATGGCACGGGTATTACTGCCTTGCTACAGGCTATCAACAACGCCGGACTGTCTCTAAAAGACCTGCAAACATCGCAAAGTTCACTGGAGGATATTTTTGTGCATCTAATCAAGGAAGGAAACCACTCATGAACTTGCAGGCTATCAAGGTCATTTACCTCCATGAACTACAGCGTATATGGAGCGCCCTGTTTCAAAATATTGTTTCGCCGATTATTTCTACCGCACTGTATTTTATCGTCTTTGGTTCTGCTATTGGCTCACGAATTGATAGTATTGAAGGAGTTTCCTACGGTCTTTTCATCGTGCCTGGGCTGACTATGCTCACGGTGCTGACACAAAGTATCAGCAGTGCATCCTTTGGCATTTTCTTTCCCAAGTTTACTGGCGGAATTTATGAAATTCTTTCAGCTCCCGTTTCCTATTTTGAGGTATTACTGGGTTATGTCGGCGCCGCAACTACCCGCTCCCTGTTAATCGCCGTTATTATTTTACTGACAGCCAGTTTCTTTGTTGAATTAAAGGTCATGCACCCTGTTTGGGCAACATTGTTTCTACTGCTGACCTGTTTTTCATTTAGCCTGTTTGGCTTTATTATCGGCTTGTGGGCCAGTGATTTTGACAAGTTACAATTAATTCCTTTACTGGTTATTACACCACTGGTCTTCCTGGGCGGGACTTTTTATTCTGTTGATATGCTGTCACCCTTCTGGCAAACAGTGAGTCTGTTTAACCCGGTGTTGTATCTGGTCAGTGGCTTTCGCTGGAGTTTTTTTGAAGTTTCCGATGTCAGTGTGGGGATCAGCCTGCTTATGATTGTAG
>JALVFC010000033.1 GCA_027030285.1 Thiotrichaceae bacterium
TCGAAGTTTAACCGCCTATTTCATCAATCTGGATTTGTTTATTGTGATAGCTGTCTACCCTGGTACTTTTGATCCGATTACTAATGGTCATGTTGACCTTGTGCATCGTGCTGCGCGGCTGTTTGATGAGGTGGTTATCGGGATTGCGGTGAGTGCCCGCAAGAATCCCCTTTTTACGCTGGAGGAGCGTATCACGCTTGCTGGTGAGGTGGTTGCGGATTGGCAGAATGTGCGCGTGGAAGGGTTTGATTCTCTGCTGGTTGATTTTGTTCATGCACAAGGGGCTCAGGCGATTATTCGTGGCTTACGTGCTGTTTCGGATTTTGAGTATGAGTTTCAGCTTGCCAGTATGAATCGACATTTGGCCCCTGATGTTGAGTCTGTTTTTTTGACACCCGCGGAGCAGCATGCGTTTATTTCTTCTTCACTGGTGAAGGAGGTGTCGGCATTGGGGGGGGATATTTCGGGATTTGTGCCGGAGGTTGTCAAGCTGGCTTTGGGGCGGAAGCATGGGTAGCTCCCCCTCCCTAAAGGGGAGAGGGGATTTTCCATTTCCGGTTCTACTTTCTGGCGATCAGTTCGATTTGATAGCCATCCGGGTCTTCGAGAAATGCGATAATGGTATCTCCTGCATTCATGGGACCAGCTTCGCGGATAATTTTGCCGCCTGCTGCGCGCATTTTTTCGCAGGCTTTGTAGACATCATCGACGGCGATGGCGATATGTCCAAACGCAGTTCCTATCTCATAGCTTTCTACGCCCCAGTTATAGGTCAGTTCCAGTACGGTATTTTCGGATTCATCACCGTAACCTACGAATGCCAGTGTAAATTTGCCGTCGGGGTATTCCTTGCGGCGTAGCTCTTTCATGCCCAGTACCTGAGTATAAAATGCAATTGATCTATCCAGATCGCCAACTCTGATCATGGTGTGCAGGATTCTCATCGCTAACTCCGTTATCAGTCTGTCAACATATGAGAAACTACGCCATCTGCCAGTTTAGGTTCAAACCAGGTAGATTTTGGTGGCATCACATTATTGCTATCAGCTACCCCCATCAGGTCTTCCATGCTGGTAGCAAACAGGGAGAAGGCAACGGCCATTTCTCCACTATCCACACGTTTTTCCAGTCCTTCCAGGCCTCGAATGCCGCCAACAAAGTCAATACGGTCATCGGTACGTGGGTCACTAATACCCAGCACAGGTTCAATCAGAAAGTCAGCAAGGCGACTAACATCCAGGCGGGCAACCGGGTCATCATCATTAACCAGCTCTGGCTTCAGGTTCAGCCGATACCATTTGTTGTTCAGATACATGCCGTATTCACTGGTTTGTGCTGGCTTGACTGGGGTGTCGCTGGGTGTGATCTGAAAATTCTTACTGACTTTGCTCATAAACTCGTCTTCAGATAGACCATTCAAGTCCTTGATCACGCGGTTATAGTCAAAAATTTTCATTTCATGGTGCGGGAAAATAACGGTTAAAAAATAATCCCACGGCGCTTTTCCTGCTTCTATGTCAGAATCTGCGCGGCGTGTTGCGCAAATTCGCGATGCCGATGCAGAGCGATGATGCCCGTCTGCGATATAAACTGCATCCATGGCATTAAATGCTGTGGTCAACCGCTGAATTAAGGCTTCATTATCAATTACCCACAAAGTGTGCTGAATACCGTCATCGGCGGTGGCATCCATATCCGGTGTTTTAGCACTCACTTCAGCGAGTATCTCATCAACCTCTGGAGCAGCAGGATAAGCCAGTAGAACGGGACCAGTTTGTGCATTAACTGCGTCAATCTGGCGTACCCGGTCATCTTCCTTTACCGGACGGGTGTATTCGTGTTTGCGAATACGATTGCTATCGTAGTCATCAACGGATGCACCCGCAACCAGACCAGTCTGCTCAATTTCTCCCATAATCAGGCGATAAGCATAGTAACAAGGTTTATCATCACGCTTGAGCACGCCTTCGCCAATCATTTTTTTCAGGTTCTCGGCTGCTTTTGCGTAAACTTCAGGACTATAGGGGTCAGTGCCTTCAGGCAGGTCAATCTCCGGTTTTGAGATATGCAGAAAACTCCAGGGTTTACCTTCGGCACGCTCACGCGCTTCGGCGGTATTTAATACATCGTAGGGAGGGGCGATTACATCATCAGCCCTGCCTGGAGCAGGACGCAAACCGCGAAAGGGGGATATTAGATCCATGGGAAAAGTCTCAACAGATTAAAAAGTGGCGTTATTATAGCGAGATCAGGCAAGACATCCACTTTCATACAGAATATTATTCATGTACAAAAACCGGCTTATGAGTGGATTAGCCTGCCATTACGCAGCTTTCTCTTGTATAATCCGCGACTTTCCAGACCACCCACGACGAAGATCATATGGATTTGTTATATTATAGCCTGGCGATTCTAGCTGGTTTTGCACTCCTTATCTGGAGCTCAGATCGTTTTGTTGATGGAGCCGCTGATCTGGCTCGCCATTTTGGGGTATCGCCGATGGTGGTCGGCATGATTATCATTGGTTTTGGAACCTCAGCGCCAGAAATGCTGGTTTCCAGCCTGGCGGCTTTTAATGGTAATCCCCAGATAGGTATTGGTAATGCGATAGGTTCCAATATTACCAATATCGCGCTGGTTCTCGGTATTACTGCTATTTTTTACGCCATTCCCGTCAAATCCCGCATTGTCCGTATCGAATTACCCATGCTATTGGCGGTCACTGTACTCGCGGCTGTTTTATTGAGCTTTGGGGATTTTGGTCGGCTTGATGGTTTAGTGCTGCTGCTTGTACTCGGATTTGTTCTGAGCTGGATGATTTATTCAGCAAAGCATAAATATCCCGACGAATTGCTGACTGATATCGAAGAGCACTTCCCCAATACACATCGTACCACCGCTATGTTCTGGACGGTTGCAGGACTCACTTTATTACTAGTCAGTTCACAAATGCTGGTATGGGGTGCCAGTCATATTGCCACATTGCTGGGGGTAAGTGATCTGGTGATTGGTTTAACTATTGTTGCTATTGGAACCAGCTTGCCAGAAGTTGCTGCCACATTAATGAGCGCAAAAAAAGGGGAAACAGATCTGGCAATTGGCAATATTGTAGGGTCAAACTTCTTTAATACTTTAGGCGTACTCGCTCTGCCTGCATTGATTAATCCACATACGCCCGACATCGACGCCATCTACCGCGACATGCCAATATCGTTACTACTAACAGCGATACTATTACTCTTTGCCTGGGGTTGCTGGCAAAAAAGAATCATCAAATTCTGGAAAGGTGTTATTCTTTTTAGTCTATTTCTCGGCTATCAGGTTTTGCTTTTTGTACAGAGTACACAACATATTACCTGCCAGAGCTGGCTTTGTTTTTGACAGCCTTGCCCCCTGAAATGAGGGTTATCGCTGCTATTTAATCTGGATACTTTTATGTCATCAGCCCCATCAACGAACAACACCGGTTTTATTAATATCGCCAGACGTGTCATTCGTATCGAACAAACTGCCATTGATGATCTGGCTGTCAAACTGGACGATTCTTTCGCACAAGCCTGCCAAACCATTTTACAAAGCAAAGGTCGGCTGATTATTACTGGCATGGGAAAATCAGGGCATATCAGTAACAAAATGGCTGCTACTCTGGCAAGTACAGGTACACCTGCCTATTTCGTGCATCCGGGTGAGGCCTTGCATGGTGACCTGGGCATGATTCTTCCCGAGGATGTCGTCATTGCCATTTCCAATTCTGGCAGCACAGAAGAATTACTGGTACTGGCATCTGCGACCAAACGCCACGGCACTACGATTATCTCCATGACGGGTAATCCGGAGTCCGCGCTGGCTGAACTCAGTGATATCCACCTTGATATTGGCGTTGAAGAGGAAGCCTGCCCACTAGGGCTGGCACCCACATCAAGCACCACCGTCACCCTGGTTCTTGGAGATGCACTTGCCGTTGCACTACTGGAAGCTCGTGGTTTTACACATGAAGACTTTGCTCGCTCGCACCCCGCCGGACGGTTGGGCAAACGTCTACTGGTGCATGTTGGGGATATCATGCATTCGGGTGAGCAATTACCTGTGGTTGCGCCAGATGCCTCAATGCAGCAGGCAATTCTGGAAATGACCAGTAAAAAGCTTGGTGCGACACTTATTTGTGATGAGCAACAAACCCTGCTGGGCATATTTACGGACGGGGATTTACGGCGTAGCTTTGAAAAGGACAAAATCCAGTCAGACATGGATAGCGTGCACATTAGTGAAATCAGTAGCTCATGCAAATATGTCACGCAAGCCAGGCAGCTCGCGGTGGATGCCTTAACCCTGATGCAGGCACATGAAATTACCGTTCTGCCGGTTGTGGATGACAAACAGCGCGTGACAGGTATTATACATATGCACGATTTATTAAAGGCTGGCATAGCCTGACTCTCTAACACTTCCCTGGATACTTCTCATGAAAAGAGCTTTAGAACTCGCCCAAACCATTAAGCTGGTTATTTTTGATGTTGATGGTGTTTTAACCGACGGCAGTCTGTTTTATGATGACAAGGGACATGAGTATAAAGCCTTTAATTCCAAAGATGGGCACGGCATTCGCATGTTACAGGATGCAGGGATCGAGTCCGCCATTATCACTGGCAGAAAGTCCGAGCTCGTGCTGCACCGCGCGCAGAACCTCAACATCTCCCCTAGCCTGATTTACCAGGGCTATCGTGATAAACGTCCTGCTTTTGCAGACTTGCTTGAGAAAACTGAACTTGCCGCCAGGAATATTGCCTACGTGGGTGATGATGTGATGGATTTACCCATCATGAATAAAGTTGGCTTTGCCATTGCAGTCAATGATGCCCACCCATTTGTATGCAAACATGCCGATTGGGTAACACGTGCTAACGGCGGCAAAGGTGCGGTTAGAGAAATTAGTGAAATGATTCTTGAAGCACAGGGAAAGCTTGCTATGATGCTGGAATCGTACTTAAAGTAACAACTTGAAGACATGCGCTACAGTGGAATCACTTATCTGGCACTTGCCGTTGCGTTTGCAGCCACTCTAACCTGGTTGCACAAGCTATGGCGCACACAAAGCGTTTTTACCGAAAAACTCAACACCAGCGAAATTGATTATTACCTGAGTGATTTTTCACTCTTATCCTTTGATAGCAACGGTAACAAACGGTTTATTGTGTCTGGCGAGCATTTTGTGCACCAGCGCGCCACAAAAACCAGCGATATCTACAAACCGTCTTTTATCGTACATACAGAAACAAACACTGTGACCATGGTCGCCAATAAGGCGAGACAAGATACCACGGGTGATATTACACTTAACGGTAAAGTGTCACTGACCAGACCAGAAAGTGAAACGAATACAGGTCTTGAAATACAAACTGTGGATTTACATTACTCACCTGACAAGCGCATTGCATATACCAACGCACCAGTCAGACTGATAATGACAGATGGAAATACCCTTTCAGCCGTGGGTATGGAAGAAGACCTCACTACACAAACAACCAGGCTATTATCAGATGTTCATGCAGAATATAAACCCGCCCCAACTGAATAAAGCAT
>JALVFC010000034.1 GCA_027030285.1 Thiotrichaceae bacterium
TGAACTATATGGGTCGCGTGCTCATTAATACTTACAGCGTCTATATCAAACCCAAAGAAGCACTCTGGCGTGACATACACCACCTCTATTTATTAGCCTGTGAGAATAAAATAGAACACCAGACCATTCCCGAAAAAGACAAGGTTGAATACAGTAGCCAAACCATCGAAGACTACTACAAGCACATCAGCCTGCTTGCACTGTCACGCCCCAATACCGTTCGCCTGGGTGAAGTTTCACGACTGGATCGTTTCTTCCGTCAGGTATTGAATGATGTTGACATCCATACAGACACCACCCGCCCCAAAGGTAAATACGCCCACATCGCCATGCTCAATAGTGATGAACCGCCTACGCTCATGCCTGTTGCAGAGTTACTGCATTCCCCCACGATACGTTTATTCGACATGAGCAAAACCCTCGGTATGCTGGAGCAGTTTGCCAAAGAAACTGAAGGAAAGAACCTCGCCTCCAACGATATTTTCCCCATGCTCAACCATAGCCTGGCAATCCGCCTGATAGACTCATTGAGCGAAGTTAAAAACCGTCGTTTCAAGCGCTTCCCCCGCGATGACCAAACCCCCGTAGTGAGCCATTTAAGTAATATTGTCAAGGTCATACGTATTGAACTACAAAACTCGGACAGTAGCGAAGCCTTCGATGAAGACGAGCTGTTTGAGGAAATGATCTACGGAGAGAAAAGCGCCAGCTCCAGCCCCTGGGCAGCAACAGATACACAACAACAACTGGAAGAGACAGAAATTGAGCTGCGCTCCTGGCAAATCCAGAACAGCTGCTCAGAAGGTTATGGCCTACGCTGGAAAGACAAAGATCCTTCCGGGGTCAGAGTCGGCGAGCTTATCGCCATGCAAGACCCGGCTGACGATATGGAAAACTGGCAGATTGGCACAATTCGCTGGATGGAATACGCACAGGAAAAAGGCTTGTTTACCGGCATCGAGCTGTTATCACCACGCGCTTTGCCCGTCACCATCAAGCAGGTCAGCAACCGCAAACTCACCCAGAAACTGCCTGTAGATGGTCTCATACTGCCAAAAATTGAAGGTCTCAAGGAAAAACCCTATCTGGTACTACCCGATTATATGTTCGCCATCGGAGATATTCTGGAAATGAAACTGGTTAATCGCAATGAGACCGTCGAAATTATCAGTATTAATGAAGGACAGGGAGCTTTTGCTCTGTGTGAATATATCGCCACAGTAACGAAAGAGAGCGAAACAGTGAATGACACCTATAATGATATCTGGGAAGCGCTATAACAGGTTTCAGTCATCTTCACGCATATCGCTGAAGCAATCCGTCTAAAACTCACTGTAGCTGAGAATGGACTGCTCGATCTGCTCAACCTTTGCTTTGGTTTCCATCTTCCGGCGATATTGAGCCTGACGTTTTTTCTGTAACTGGCGCCTTTGCCACTCTGCTCTCTGGCGTGCCAGCTTTTGCTTTTGCGCCCATTCTCTTTGATACTGCTGCCTGCTTTTATGACCAGGATTCTTTCTTCCGGATTGACTCCAGTTTCTCTTTTTGTTCCTGTTTCGATTGTACTTTGCATGCTTTGCAGCCCATTGTGCCAGATAGTATTCTCTGCTCCTACTAGGAGCTGGAGTGGGAGCGTGCTGCTCCTGCCTTGTCTGGTTTAATGCTATTTGCTGTTGATCATTTTGTGGCTGATCAGTCTCTACAGCCACTTCCCTTTTTCTTGCGGGGCGCTGCCAGTCGTTTACACTCCAGAATGTCGTAACAGTACCAGTTGAGGGTACTGGCACAGCACCTGAGTATTCGAGATAAAAATCAGTGGCTGCGACTGAAGCCACTTGCTTTGTGCTTTCTTCCTGCTGCGTATTTTCCTCTGTGACTAGCTGAGTATCAACAAACCCATCTTCTATGAATGATGTTTCTGCTGGCAACTGTTCATTCATACTTTCTGACAGCGGTACTGCCTGATCTTCATCTTTAGATACAGAAGATATAGTGCTGGCTAAAGCATCCGTTATAACATCCTCATCAGTAGCAAAGTCCTCATCGTAAGCATCTTGACTGTTCAGATACATGGAAACACCACTGCTGAAAATAATAATTAGCAGGCTTGCCGTAATCACATGAGGAAGAAAACGCTTAAGTCGAGAACGGGATACAGGCTCTGGGATCTGGCTGATAGCATGAAAATCAACATCATGCCTGGTACTTGCTTCAGGCAGTGTCACACCTGATATAACAAGATCACTGGATTGTGACCTGGCAGGTGTTGTTATGATAGTGATTTCATCCTCATCGACAGGATTATGCTGACTCAACTGTTTTTTATCAGGCAGCTGGTCAAGCTCATCGCAAAGATGCATTTCAGACTCTATTGGAATACCCAGCTCCTCACGCCATTCCGTCAAACTTTGCGGGCGATCCACTGCCTCAATACTCAAGGCATGATCAATAGCATTCAGGAACTGCCTGGAAAATAAATCATCCTGATATACCAGCGTCGATAGCGGCACCAGAGGATCACTTTGCTGTTCTGCAACACTCATTAATCGCGAGATGGAAGAGGCGGGTGTGACTTTGCTTATCAGCAGGTACAACAAGGCACCAATGGCATAAATATCTGTCCACGGTCCCTGTGTTGAATGAGTAAAGTACTGCTCACTAGCTGAAAAGCCCGGCGAGATATTTACCGAGTTGGCAACAGCTTTTTTTGATACTGAGTCATAATGATCAGAAAACGTAATCAGCGGATTTTCTTCATCATGCTGAACAAGAATACTGGTTGGATCCAGGCTACCATGTATATGCCCCGCAGCATGAATCGCCTGTAGCCCGTCCAGTAATTTAACCAGCATGGACTTTAACAGCTTTTCATCAAAATCCTGCTCTTGAGCATACTGCTCAAGTGTAACGCCTGGCTTATACTCCACCAGCCGATAGGCCGTGTTATTATCCTTGAACCCGGAAAGTATTCCCGCGATACAGGGGTGAGAGACCCCCATATACTCGTGGGTATTTTCAACAAAAGCCTTCAAGCCTTCACGAAATTCGTCAAGATAAATTTCAGAGCGTGGAATAATGGCGGGACTGCTCTGATCTCGTCGTACAAATGCTCGGGGGAAGTATTCTACCAATAGTCTATTCTGATCAGTTTTACTGTCAGAGCTGTGGTCACTGCTCAGTGAAACGAGATAGGTAACACTATAATCATCTGTAAAAAGTGTTTCCAGTATTTGATAGCCACGCAAAACATAGCCCGCAGGCAGAGTCAGCCCTGCGCTTTTATGCTGTTGTAAACCAGACATGGAGACACCCCATCATTATTGTAACGAGCATCCCCAAAAATATTGATCGATTTGATTCCATGCAACGCAATACTAAAGCCGAGTGAGAGAACTATTTAAAACTCTTCAATCGAAATGTAGCAGCACAATATCAGAAATGCCCCGAATATTAACTATCACTGATTATGCTGGTTGATATATAAGCATGTCTAATAAAAATTAATTATTGCAAACCACATACTTACCTATGAGTAGTTTTCCCGGTTTTGAAAAAGCAATCACACAGAGGCAATCGTCTAATGCAAATCCGGCAAGTCAGTTGTAACATCCATATTCTGCGCACGATGCCGCAGTACATGATCCATCACAGTAATTGCCAGCATCGCTTCACATATTGGCGTTGCCCGGATACCCACACAAGGATCATGCCGCCCTTTGGTAATAACCTCTACAGGCTCACCCTGCAGATTGACTGTCTTGCCAGGCAAACGCAAACTGGAAGTTGGCTTAAACGCAGTATGCACTACCAGATCCTGCCCCGAGGAAATACCACCTAATACACCACCTGCCTGATTGCCCTGAAACCCGTCTGGCGTGATCTCATCACGGTGCGCCGTACCTTTTTGATCGATACAGCCAAAACCCGCACCAATCTCAACACCCTTTGCGGCATTAATACTCATCATGGCATGCGCAATATCCGCATCCAGGCGGTCAAAAACCGGCTCACCCAATCCAGGCATCATGCCTGTAGCAATAACTGTAATCTTCGCGCCCACAGAGTCACCGGATTTGCGCAAAGCATCCATATAGCTTTCCATCTCAGCCACTTTTTCTTTTTCAGGGCAGAAAAACGGATTTTTTCTGACTTCATCCCAGTCAGTCAAATCAGCTTTAATCGGCCCAAGCTGCGATAAATAACCTCTAATTTTGATACCATATTTTTCCAGCAGGTATTTCCTGGCCACAGCACCAGCTGCCACACGCACCGCAGTTTCCCTGGCAGATGAGCGCCCTCCTCCACGATAGTCCCTGAAACCATATTTTTTATAATAGGTATAATCTGCGTGCCCAGGTCGAAAACGATCCATAATGTCCGAATAATCCTTGGAGCGCTGATCGACATTTCGAATCAACAATGCAATAGGGGTACCCGTTGTCTTGCCCTCAAACACACCAGAGAGAATCTCCACCTGATCCGGCTCCTTGCGTTGTGTGGTATGCCGACTCGTGCCCGGCTTGCGTAAATCCAGATCCGTCTGGATATCCGTCTCACAAAGCTCCATCCCCGGAGGACAGCCATCCACCACACAACCAATTGCAGCACCATGACTCTCACCAAAAGAGGTCACTGTAAATAATTTTCCGTAGCTATTTCCCGACATGCTTTTTTCCCAGGCTATTTCCAAAAATACGCTATGACTTGCAAACAAATTAGCGCATAAAATCCAGCAATAATATCATCCAGCATAATTCCCAGACCACCTGCGACCTTTTTATCCGCCAGATTAATCGGCCAGGGCTTCCAGATATCAAACACCCGAAACAACACAAAGCCAATAGCAATCCACTTCCAACCCGCAGGCGCAGCAATCATGGTAATTAAAAAACCAGCAATTTCATCCCAGACCACACCTGCCGGATCATGCAAACCCAACATCCTTGCCGAAGCTCCACACAACCAGATACCAAACACACTAATAAGTGCCACCAACAGCAGATACCAGGGCAACGCCAACGGCTGCATCAGCAGAAAAATGGGAATCGCAACCAAAGTACCAAACGTACCCGGTGCAATGGGAGACAAGCCAGAACCAAAGCCAAAAGCCAGAAAGTGAGTGGGCGAACTAAGCACCTGCGCGCAGAGTGTTTTCTTTTCCAAGTGTCATCCTGTCGTTAATTGAAGACGATGCGAAACTACTCAGCGTAATTATACGCAAGGCGGTAAATTATTGATTATTAGGACTTCGGCAGCAGGGATACTACCGTAGAGCTTACAGGGATGTACCTACATCGCCCTAATAATCAATAGCTTATCGCCTCCGCAGTTTATCACGCTGAGTAGTTACGGCGATGCAAAAAATCCGCAACACCTTAGCATATCAGCACTATTGACTAAATAGATGTCTGCCCGGAATCATCGTTAATCTGTCGCACGCACCACCAGCACATCCACACCAGGAGCCTGTCCGAGAACTAAGTTTTTCAAAACACAGCAACAATATATAGTGTTTTTTTTAAGCACGTGGGACCACTATATACTGATTAAAATTTTTA
>JALVFC010000035.1 GCA_027030285.1 Thiotrichaceae bacterium
GAGCAAGTTAATAAATATTTTTTCCAGCGCGTTAAGGTTTCCTTCAATCACCATGGGAGAAAGCTTGGGGGTTACTTCCAGTTTGATTTTTTGTGTTTCTGCAAGGTGCTTGATGCTGGACACAATATTAAGCAACAGGGGCTTCAGGTCTAGTGGTGTGCATTCGAGTTTCTTTTTACCTTCGTCCAGGCGCACAATATTTAGCAGGTCATTAACTAGTTTTAACAGGCGGTAGCTATTGCTTTTCACTGTTTCAAGCAAGCGGATGACCTTGAAATCAAAGGGTTGTTCAGACTTCAACAAGTCTTCAACGGGAGATAGAATGAGTGTTAAAGGGGTGCGTAGCTCATGGCTGATATTGGCAAAAAAATTGGTCTTGATACGATCAAGTTCTGCCAGCTGTTTATTACGTTTGTCTAGCTGGTATTGTAGCTCGAACTCGTTTCTTCGCTGGTTTTCCCTCACATAACTTGCGATAGTGCCCACAAGACCTGTCACCAGAATAAAGAAAACATTATTAAAAACGATATTAAAGTGATCTATATAAACGCTGGGAGTGTGTAATCTTATGGTTACCAAATAAAGAATGATGGTAGATATCACTATAAAAATGGTTTCAAAAAAAGTAAGTGTCATAAATCCTGCGCCGACGATAACCAGATTTAAACCCGCATAGTAGGGTGATAACACACCTTCTGTTTTATAAATCATTAGACAAATAGCAATATTTATTACTAACGGCCAGGCTGTGCTGGCAAGGCGCAAATTAAGGTTTGATCGCAAGACAAAAGGTAATGCAAAAAGGATCAGAAGGATGAGTACAGATATTCCCCTGATGCTGATGAGCGTTTTGAAAGCATCAGGATAATAAACATAATCCAGCAGTCCGCCAGAAGGCATGAGAATTAATACCGTAATGTAAACAATATACGTTTCTTTTAAGCGCAACCGGTATGTTGCTTTCTCATACGCCTGTGTTAGCTCAGACTCGCTAAAGATCATTTATACATTTCCATGAAGGTGTTTACTGTACTGTCATCAACATAGACTTTGTTTTTGCAGGGTGCGTCAAGCAAGTCAAGCATTTGCTGTTCATCGCGGTAGATTAGATGCCATTCCAGCAGGTATTCCATGGTGTTAATGACGGGGTTGTTGGGGTGTACATTGGTCACCAGGGTAATACCGTTGTCATTGGTTCGCTTGTATAAAAGGCGTAGCAGTCGGGAACAGACCCGATTGGCAAGGTAATCGAATAGACCCGCGCAATAGACCATGTCATAGCTTTCCTCTTTAGCGTCGTCAGAGGTTCGGATGGCTTCAACCAGTAATTCGTGTACAGATTTATGTACAAAAGTAATGTTAAGTGGCTTGCCTTTACTGAGCTTTTCAAGTGTATGCTGAGTATAGGCTAGTGTTTCATCATTAAAGTCCAGCAAGGTAAATTCGCATTGCTCATCAATCACACCATTTTCAATTAGCCTTTGTATTTCGATGGCTGGACCACAGCCAATATTAAGTGCTTTAAAGACCCGGTTTTCCGATTTGGCGATATTAATTTGATCAGTAATTCTCTGGCACAGTATGTCTATTCTGTTGCGGTGCGCCAGGGCCGGACCTGTTGCAAGAAACATGGCATTCATCAGTTGGGCATATGATGTCGGACCTTCATTTGGGTTGCGAATCATCATGTTAACCATTTCATAATCACCAGCGTAGCCTAGTGGTTTACTAAATGAGCGCCAGATGAAGGGAGAGCGTAACAGGAGCGGGTGAAGATCACGTTGGGCAAATTTGCGGTGTGAGTTTTTTTCCGACTCGGGAATTTTTCCGGCTTCATATTCAAATACAGCAAACTTTTCTTGTAATGTTGGAGCAATAACTTCTTGTAATTGCTTGAAAAGAATCTCTGTTGCTTCCTGGGTATGAGTGATTCCATCATCTTTTGAAAACAGGTCTACATGCTCCATCCAGCGATTTAGCTCCAGTAATAGAGAACGTATTTCCGTGACTGTGAGTTGAAAGGAGGGTTCCAGCTGATAGGATGTTTCCCAGTCGGTCAGAAAGCGTTGTGCTTCTTCCTGTATACTGCGTGTATCCTGCTCTACACCACTTAAATCCTGCCATGGATCAACTAAAGTTGCCGAAACAACAAGATATAATCCGGTATTCACCAGGGTGCTAACTACGGCGCGACCCTTGTAGATGATCCGGTCTTTCCTTCGGATATGCAGGTCATTCAGCACTTCACTTAATTGTACAATCGAATAGGGATTATAGACTTCCATGACAATGCTGTTACGGGTAACCTGTACTAATGTCCCGGTTGCACTGATACTTTGACTGTTAGTAAACTTTATCAGGCTGTCTATCTGGTGTGTCGCCATGTATTTCCCCTTGGCATAATCACAATAAAAGCGTTGTGATTAGAATTGTTGAAATTAAGAAGGTTGCAAGTGACCTGGTACAGCATTCAACAATTACGACTAACAATCTGGCGGTCTAAATCCTTGATAACATCGTTATCACTCCTCCCCATAGTCCTGCTATGACTCGTCGTGATGCCTTGTTCTCAAGGATTGCCCTCGCCAGAGTTATTCGCCTTAATTACTGAATGCTGTACTAGTGTGTTCATTTTTCATTCAGGAAGGCGAATAATACACACAATAAAAAAAAGAATGAAGTGTTTATTTTTTGAGAGAATCGATGGGGTTACTTGTAAAAATCATGGAAGAGATGTTTTAGTTATTACTTGATAATTATGAGATGAACAAGCAGTAGGATGGCATAAAGACTCATTTCCAAACAGCATAGAATTGCAGTAGGGCGATATAGGTCTTAGTGGTGCTTCAACAAGGGGCTAGACACTCCAAAGCCAACGTCCTTTTGAGATTGTAACTGGCTAATGGTTGCGTCATTGAGGTATTTTTTCTCAAGCATTTGATCCAGCTCATGGATGAATTGTTTTGCTTCTGCCTTGTCAAAATGCTTGTTTACCAGAATATGATAACGGCAAGCAAGTGCCTCAATACCGCTTTGGTATACGTCTTCATCACCATAGGCATGCATGGCATACATGAACCAGTGTTCGCAGTCATCCTCAAGTTCCTGGGATAACTTTGACTTTAAAGCAGCGCCTGAGTCTTTTTGCAGTGATTGAAAACGTTTCAAGGCATGATGTAAAGCATCTTCAAGTGTATCAAGATCCCAGGGTTTCGGGATGTAGCGGAAAACTTCGGCTTTATTGATGGCATCTACAGCACTGTCGATATCACAATAGGCAGTGGTTAGCATGCGAACGATATGCGGGTAATGTGCTTGCGTATATTTAAGTAATTCGACACCCAGTTGTTTGGGCATGCGCTGATCCGTAATGACGACAGCAATTTCAGCATGATCCCGATGTAAAATCTCTATAGCACTGTTAACGCTATCAGCGGTTTTAATAGCGAAAACATGCTGTAGTGCTTTTTTGAAATATTTGGTTTCACGCTTTTCATCGTCAACGAAAAGGATAGTGGAGGCAATCGACATTATTTGCTTCTATCTGTTTATTAATAGAGTTAATTTCTACGCTCAGCCATATACTATCTATATGGCTGTAACATAACAACCCGTTTTAGTCTGTTTATTGATCAACGGTTATTTAAGAGTGTTTTTATCAATCTTGTATCGTTGAGTTGTGACGATTTTTATCAATACGTTCACGTAATTCCTTCGCGGGGCGGAAGCGCATGACGATTTTCTCTGGTGATTGAAATACTTCTCCGGACTGAGGGTTACGACTACGCCGGGCTGCATGGTATTTTGGATAAAAGCTGCCAAAACCGCGTATTTCGACGCGTTGCTGTTCTATCATTGCTACAGTGATTGATTCCAGTATGGTATCAATTGATTTTCTGACATTTTTATCCCCAAGCTCTTTTCTTTTGCTGCTGATTCGCTGTACAAATTCTGATTTTGTCATTTATCTATCTCTATGAATAAATAGTAATACTGAAAAACCAAACTATAATCACTACTGTGTGTGTTTATGAGTAACTAACCACCTTTTTACCGTAATGAGCAGAGCTTAGGTATCTTATGATGGATGATGGTCAGGAACTAGCTGAAAACCTGGTTGATGGTTTTTTGCCGGCACAAATTGATGATCAGGTTGACAGGATCACCCAAAGCCGTGTGTTTAAAACGTCCAGTCAGATGCAGAATTTTTTGCGTTACGTCGTAAAAAAGAAATTAGCCAATACCACTGCTTCGTTAAAGCAATATACGATAGCTGTTGAAGCCCTCGGGCAGCCTGAAGACTTTGACCCGGAAACTAACCCTCTGGTACGAATTGAAGCAGGGCGGCTGCGCAAAAAACTGTATCACTATTATGCTCATGAAGGGAAGCGTGATGCCTGTGTCTTTACTATACCTGTTGGTAGTTATGCTCCGGTCTTTGAAAAGAATAAAAATGTAGAGGTTGAACAGGATGTAGCTGGCCGCTTACAAAGTATGGGGCCACGGCTACTTGTTTCATGTTTCACTGATAAAAGTAGAGATGATACAAGCCATAAGCTACTAAGTTTTTTTACAGACAATATTGCCAATACTGCCAGCCAGTTTCTGTTCATTCGGCTGGTTTCAGTGATTCCACATGCAGACAAGGATATTTCCAGGTCGGTTATTGCCGATTATGTTAGAGAAGGGAAAACAGATTATGTGCTAACCGTGCATATTCACCAACTGGAAAATACGCAATACCAACTGGTGTGCGCACTGATGGAAGCTACGGACAATGAGGTTCTATGGTCAAAAACATATCCTGTCGATCAACAGCAGATTTCCAGCCAGCAGGATCAAATTTGTAATCATATTTCAACTTCTCTTATGGATTTGCAGCAGGGTGTGATCCATCTCCATTGGGCAAGAAGGTGGTTGCAATCGGACTGGTCAAAGATAGACAAGCGGCATAAAGCCATTATTTTTTATCGGCATTATGCTGATAATTTTGACAAGGAGAGCTTTGCTGTAGCAGTAGATGCATGTCAGCAGTTGTTAAAGGAGAATCCTGATGATGTGGTTGCTTT
Organism: Thiotrichaceae bacterium; assembly: GCA_027030285.1. Classification (GTDB taxonomy): domain Bacteria; phylum Pseudomonadota; class Gammaproteobacteria; order Thiotrichales; family Thiotrichaceae; genus HyVt-477. The sequence continues at coordinate 5,070 of JALVFC010000035.1, forward strand.
GGTTATTTACTGTGAATATTGTCGCCGTGAATATGTTTATGCCCATGGAGTCATAGCAGACCCTCTGGCTACAGGACTAAAATGTGGTCAAAAAGCCGTGCAACTGAAACCTGATTCTCATGAAGCGCAATATGTACTGGGGCAGATCTGGTTCCACCTGGGCAACCATAAGCTGTGCAAGATAGCCTTTGAGAAGTCCAGAAGATTGAGTCACCATCATTCATTAGTCACTTTTGGTACAGGCTTTCATCTGTACTTAATGGAAGAGTGGGAAGCTGGTATGCAGCTGGTCAAGCAGGCAATGCAGTCTAATTGTGCTTATCCCGACTGGTTCCATATGATGCCATTTCTGGATCACTATCGTCAGGGTGAATATGAGCAAGCGTTGACACATGCGCAACAAATTGTATCTCCGGGTGCATTTTGGGGGCCTCTGGCGAGGGCAATCTCCTATGCTCAGCTAGGTCAGGATGCTGAGGCTAAAA
>JALVFC010000036.1 GCA_027030285.1 Thiotrichaceae bacterium
TATACCAGTAAAGCTCTCTGGCGGCTGCTCAAGGTTCACGGGTTACTCCTCTTGTTCTGGCAAAGCCTGTGTAGTATCCGTGTGATTCAGGCGTTCCTGATTTTCCTTGTTTTCATGCTTTACCAGTGGCAGCATGGTGTTTGTTAATCCCACCATTTTAGAGCCATAATAAACAAGCAGGCTACCAATTAGCCCCATGTGGAGGAAAAACACCCCGGCAAGAGTGATCACTCCAGGCACAAATGATGTTAACAGGTTGGTTTGCATATTGGCTTCAAAGGATCTGGCTATTTCAAATAACGATTTGAGTTTCTTCAAATCACCTTCCATCAAAACAATCTTCGCAGTATCTGTGGCGATGCTTGAGGCACCGCATAGAGAGATAGATACATTCGCCTGTTTCAGGGCGATGGCATCATTAATACCGTCTCCAACAAATGCAACAAACTTACCGCTTTCACGCAGTTCTGTGATGAGTTCTGCTTTTTTATCAGGCAGGACTTCTGCGTAATACTTCTCTACGCCCAGTTCATTGGCGAGTTGCTGAGTTGGCTGCTCCAGGTCTCCTGAAATAATCATGACTGAAATACCCTGTTTTTTTAGATAGTCGATTATTTCATGGGCTTCGGGACGTATACAGGGTTGTAATTCCAGTACGCCAGCTAGCTCGCTATCCACAGCAACGTAGACCAGTGAATGACCTTTGGCTTCGCTATCGTCCTTTATGGTGTTAACCGAGTCTGGAAGAGTAATACCTTGTCGCTGCAGAAAGCGTGTACTGCCTACCTGTATCAGTTTGCCGTCAATAGTAACGGTGATACCGTAGCCAATCTGGCAGCTGGTATCTTCAATAATGGGTAAATCCAGCCCACGCTGTTTGGCTGCCGCCAGTATGGCTTTGGCAACAGGGTGGCTCTGTCGGTATTCGGCAGCAGCAGCATAGTAGAGTAAAGTCTCTTCGTCGTAAGACTCAAGGGCGTGAAGCCTGGCAAGCTGTGGTTGCTCCATGGTCAATGTGCCCGTTTTATCAAATACCAGAGTATCGACTTTTTGTAACATTTCCAGAGAACGGCCGTCTTTTATCAGGATGCCATTTTTTGCCATAATATGCAGAAAATTCAGCACGCTGATCGGTCCGTACACTTTCATGTCATAGCCAAAGGCAGTCCAGATAATTGCCATCGCTGCACTGGGCCCCAGAAAAGGCAGAGTCAGGCCGCTGACAACCAGAGTGGGTGCAATAAAGTTATCGGCTATCTTTTTACCGCGCAAGCGCAGGCTTTCTTTGTATTCCTGTGTTTGTTCCAGAATCAGCCCAATTTTTGCGGCATTGGTTTCGCAGCCTGTTTTTTCCACACAAACGAGTATGCGCCCAGATAGTACCAGTGAGGAGGCAAAAACCTTTTCCCCTGCTTCAATCTCAGCAGGCTGCGATTCACCCGTCAAACTATGCTGGTCAATACTGGCGAATCCTTTGGTGACAGTACCATCAACGGGAATAATTTCACCAGCATTGATCGCCACGATATCCTTTATCTGCACCGCTTCCAGCGGTGTCTCAATCTCAGTGCCTTTGTTGACTACCCATACAGACTGCTGTTTTTGGTGAAAGCTGTTGAGTAATTGTTTGTGTGAGTATTGTTCCGTTTTTTTTAGCAGTTTGAGGTTCAGCAAACTGGTGAATGTGATAAATATGGATAAAAAATAATAACCTGATGCCAGCAGACCCAACACAGAGACCGTCTCTATGAGTTCCGTAGTAATACGCTTTTGTTTCAGGTTTTGAAATAAGCGTTTAAAGACAGGCGATAAAATATAAAGCGTGCCGATTCCTGCAATGGGTAATAGCGGAGCATAGAGCCAGCTGCCAACAACAGACAGCCCCATCAAGGCTAGTGAGGATTTAATATTTCTATCCAGTTTCTTCTCAGATGCATCCAGCTGATGCTCTCCATTTTCGCTGGAGATTTGTTTAAGATGTTGCTGGTGCAGGTCGCTGCCAACTGTGGAAACCTCAATGACTTTTTTTATGACATGAATTCCAGTCTTGCTTTTTTGGTACAGACTGGGTGGTTTGGGAGTGGCTTTTAGTAGCGGTTTTTTGTTGATGCATCTTGTTGACCTGAGCTTCTGGCGGTATTTTCTATTTCTTGCTCCAAGGACTAAACCACTGCCGAAAATTAAAATTTGTACAAGCATGGCAAGGAGATTCCTTAGGATTATACAAGACAGAACTCAGAAGTTTACAAAGCTCTCAGTATGCCTGAATCTGCTCAAAGCGGAAAGGGATGATCTGTTTTTTCTGGTATTAATATACGATTATATAGATTTATTGTTTGCTCAAAGGCATATGGTCGCATATCTCAATAATTGCTATTGATTTCGTTAATATTCCTAATATATAAGCAAAAATCTTACATATCCACGTGAACTTTATCATGCTGTAATAGCGTATAGTCATTGGAAACCTTTAGTGTATGATATTTATATTCTACAAAGTGTATGTTAAAGCTGCTTGATGTCTAATGACTACAGGAGGCAGTTCTAATACTTCACAAACATAGCTGCGAGGAAACCGGACTTGACGTGATTCATTAACCTAAAACCCTCAGTTGGACAGGATAGAGTGTGCGGCTGTGGATGTACCCTGTAGTGACCTCACCCACTGAGTGAAGCCTAAACAGGCACTATTGTCCTGAAAAATCATAAGCATGATATTTGCCCACAGCGGTTAATCGGTATCGAAAAACTCTCTAAACATGGGGGTAGGGTTATGAGATGTTCACTATATCTATATAAACAAATACTGGTCTAGTGATGTGTATGTTGACTGTTCTTTAAGTCGCTACTGTTAAAGGGATTGCAAATACATATAATATTAACTATATATTAGTAGTCACATATAGATGTGATTATGGCTTCCTTTTCGTTAATCTGGATTAGGGAAAATTTTTTTAATCCTTGTTATGTTTTTTCTTATACTTTTATTCCAATAGGAGATTCAGGTGATTCCTCCCATTATTCTCATTGCTGCGGGTGGGCTGTTCGGGATAGCTCATGAAAGTTTCCGCCGGAAGCGTCTTGCAGCTCAGATTTCTGCCGAAATGACACAGGATCAAGTTGATGCCGATGCCATTGAGATAGATCAGGATGAGCCTGTTATGGCTCGTGGTGATCTGGTACAGGTAAAGCATTCAGAGATAGCTGCGCGTGCTGCATTGGGGGCTTCGGCTCTTGGTATGCTGGCTTACCCGCCGATGGTCTTAGTCTCTCTGCCCATTATCGGCTATAGCGCATACAACTGGCTGAGCACCCGGTATATGTTTGAACAACCTATACGCAAGTCGCCTTTGAGAATCCTTGCAATTCTGGCTTTGGCGACTTCTCTGGTAACAGGGCAGTGGTTGTTGGCTTCGGTGGTATTGACGACTGATCTGGCAGCACGAAAATGGCTTGCCAACTGGACTAAGGGTAGTCAGTGGATTGATGAGCCTGGTAAGGAAATTCAGGCAGTAAAGAGTGCAGACAAGTGGTATGCAGCAATTATTCCTTCCCGTTTAATTCAGAAAATGAGGTATTTATTGCGCGTGATGTTTGTCGGTGAACCACGTTGGGAGTGGTTCCCGGTATTGTTAGCGCGGGTGTCAATGGGTCTGTTTTTTGCCATTTCCGGCTGGAACAAGTTATTTACAGTATCACACTGGAAAGGTCTGCTGGCAGGTATGATTGCGACAGGTCTACCTTTTCCTAAATTTTTGTCCCTGTTTCTGGCATCAGTTGAATTCTATGGTGGTTCATTGTTGACCATCGGCTTCCTGTCAACATTCTGGTCGATTGCATTGGCATTCGCGATGATTGTTGCAATAGTTACTGTTGAAATCCCCTATGTGATTCCACCGGGACTCGGCCCCCTTGATTGGCTGGACTGGTTCCTGTATTTGCCTCAGGTCATGTATGTGCTTATTTTCTTGTGGCTCATTATCAAGGGTCCTGGCCCTTACAGTGTTGATGCTGTCATTGCGCGCAAGCTTGGTCTTGACAAGGATCCCGAGGATGAGCCCAAAAAAGAGCTTGCGGTTATCCCTGAGGAAGATCTTGGCAATGAGGATATAACTGATGAACCTGTTGAAGAGGTCAAGTCAGGTGGTGCTAGCTGGACTCCTGCCTGACAGCGGCTTTTTCATGTGAAGTAGGCATATGAGGAGTGGGGCAGGTAGTCAGGGTGCAAACAATACAGGATGTGCCTGTCTACCTGCTCGTTAGCAGTAACTAGAGTACAATTTCGAGGAGAAAGGATAAATAATGAGTCTCAAAAGTCGTCTATTAAAAAGCAGTCTATTACAAGGCTTTGTCAAGCTGGCCATAAAGCTAACCCCTAAGAAACTGGTTAAATCAGTAGCGAATGTCGTGCTTAAAGGCATTGCCGAGTTTTCAGAAATCACCTATGACCTGGATGCGCGTACTGCCTATGTAAATGTCACGCTTTATGGCGAGAAAGAGCCGATTGAAGTTGCTCTGGATGGCTTTGAAATTCAGGATGATGATGACAATAAGTATAAGTTTATTTTGCATAAGGCAGAATCGAATAAACCCTGGATGAATAACATATTGTTGCGGATTGTCGGCAAGGCGTGGGATATTCCGCCCGTACCGCAATATCAGGATGAGGTTGATTTTGTGGCAAGTCTAATCAAAGGTGAAAGTCCTGTAAAAGAGCCGGAAGCAATACCAGAGCCAGATGCAGATACCATGGAGCAGGCGACAAAGCTTGCTTGATTGTAATTACCTGGCGTAATTCGTAACAGCACAGCTTGCCCTTGTGGTGCTTAAGAGCATGGCGAACGAGAACCTCAATGGTTAGATGTCCTTAAGGTATTTTGCAGAAATTTTATCAAGTAAGTCCTTACATGACTTGGCTTCCATCTCGGGCAGAAATAATCTGGCACGTTGATCCCCATGCTCTTTGAGCGATTGCACAAAACTGGCGTCATTTTCAGCCCTGAGAAGTATTTGCTGTAAAGCTGGTGTGTCTTTGACCGGGTAATAGCCAGGGTAGTCTTCACCCAGCAAGCCCACCGAGCCGATAATCTCAGAGGCGATCACCGGAAGACCTGCTACCGTCGCTTCTGAAATTACATTCGCACCACCCTCCATCACAGAAGACAACACCATTAGATGGCAACGCGCATAAGCCCGTCTAATCTGCCAGTGTTTTACTTCTCCATACCAGTGATAACGTGGGTTAATCTGCATTTCCTGCCGTGCCTTGTCAGCCCATTCACTGTTGTGCGCTTTACCATAATGTTGCACACGAATACGGCTTGATTCCGGCAAGTCACGCACGGCGTAAGCAGTACGCAAAGGATCCTTTTCATCACGCAGGTGACCCACTATGCAAATATCAAAAGTTCTTTTGCTCCGCTTGATGGCAAATGGCAGTGGCTTGGCAGATTGGTAAATGATATTGACCTTGTGCCAGGCGTCTTCCGGTAATGCAAGGTATGCTTTTTCATGTAAAA
>JALVFC010000037.1 GCA_027030285.1 Thiotrichaceae bacterium
ATGGTCTGCCTGCAACTTTGAGTAATGGTTTGGGAAGATGGTTTGTTAGTGGACGCATTCGTTTGCCGTGTCCTGCGGCGAGTATCATGGCTTTCATGCCGGGATCTCCACTGTACCTATACGATCCGCAATCTTCAGTTCTGTAAAGAGTTTAACCAGGGGGCGGGTTTCTGCATGGCGCTTGCCAATTTCCAGCACATAGCTGAGTGTGAGTGGCAGGTCGTTGAGGTAGTGTGGTTTGTTATCGCGATGCTTGAGGCGTGCAAAGATGCCAAGTACCTTGATATGGCGTTGCAGTCCCATCAGGTCAAACTGTTTCAGGAAGGTGTCATCGGATAATGCTGGCATTACGCCTGCCATGCTTGCCTGTTTTTTATAGCGCAACGTCCATTGGGTGACTTGTGAATCAGACCAGTAGATATAGCAGTCTCGCAGTAATGAAACCAGATCATAACTCAGTGGACCTTTGACGGCATCCTGATAGTCAATAATGCCGGGGTTGTTATGGGGTGTGCACATCAGATTGCGGGAATGATAATCGCGGTGTACAAACCCTGTGGATTGTTGTTCGATATTGCTGATAATGTCCTGAAAGCACTGCTCAAGTATGTTTTGCTGGTAGGTACTGAGGTGAATATTCAGATGTATGCCGAGAAACCATTGTGGCATCAGTGCCATTTCCTGATAGAGCAAGTTGCCATCGTAGTGCGGCAGTCCTGTGGTATCAGCCTTTTGCAGTTTCAGTAAAGCCTGTAAGGCATCATCGTAGAGTTGATCTGCTGACTGGGGATTTAACCTGTCCTGATAGGGGGTTGTTCCCAGATCTTCCAGCATTAAAAATCCCAGTTCTGTCTGTTCGGCTATAATTTCAGGAGCATGCACGCCTGCATTTAACAGGCGATGTGTAATGTCAACGAAGGGGCGCGTATCTTCCTTGTCAGGTGGCGCGTCCATGGCGATAGTGCTGGTATGGTCATGTAGCACCCGGAAGTAGCGTCGAAAGCTGGCATCGGCTGAGGCAACCTGTATATCAGCATTTTGCCAGCCCAGGTTGTTGGTTATCCAGTGTTTTAAAAGTGTATAGCGTGAATCGTTGCACATTGATCGTTTTTATACTTGCAAAACTGCTAAAATATCACAATATAATTTGAGAGTTTGGGTTTCTGACAGGAATCCATAGATTTAGACCACCATACAACTCTGAAAGAGGATTACACTTATGAATATTATGGATATGTTGACTGGCGATGATAATGCAGCCGTCATTGGACAGATTGCCAAACAGTTTGGCTTGCCAGAAGACAAGGCGCGTGAAGCGGTTGGTGCATTGGTTCCATCTTTAACACGCGGTTTGCAACACCGTACACGTGAAGATATCGGTGTGGATGATTTAATCAAAGCGCTTAATGTAGGTGAACATAGCCGTTACCTAGATGAGCCTGAAATCCTGGAAAAACCAGAGACTATCGATGATGGTAATTCTATCCTTGGACATATTTTTGGTAGCAAGGAAGTGAGCAGGAGTGTTGCCAAACATGCTGGGCAGCAAACGGGCTTAGGTAGCTCATTAATGAAAAAGATGCTCCCTATTGTCGCATCGATGGTGATGGCATCGCTAAGTAAAGGGGTGCTTGGTGGTGGTCAGGCAACACGTGAGAGCTCAGGTGGTTTGTTAACATCCTTGCTGGATAGCGATGGAGATGGTTCAATGATTGATGATGTTTTAGGTATGGCGTTTAAGGCGGCTATTGGATAGCCTGAATGACTGTCTTGCGGGTCTGGTTTCGGCATTCTGACCCGCAGGTTTTCATCCGCTTGTTTTACTGTTTTCCGCTGTCGAAGCAGAGCCACTCTTTGAGAATTTCAGGATTAAATAGCCAGCAGCTCCGGATGCAAATGAGCCGATAAGAACAGCTAATTTATCCGCATAATGGTAAATTTCAGTATCATTGTAAGCCAGAGAATCGACAAATAAACTCATAGTAAAGCCAATCCCAGTCAGTATTGATATGCCATAGAGTTGTTGCCAGTTACTGCCGGAGGGCAAACTGGCAAAGCCTGCTTTTATGGCTACCCAGCAGCTTGCAAAAACGCCTAATTGTTTGCCGATGAAAAGCCCTAGCATAATTCCTACTGGAACCGGGTTAAGCATTTCATTCAATGAGATCCCTCTTAAATTAACACCTGCATTCACAAAAGCAAATAATGGCAGAATCATGAAGGCGACCCAGTAATGCAGGCTATGCTCCATTTCTTTACTGAGGGAGAAAGTTTTCCCATCGCTATCAACAGAGCGAAAAGGAATCATCAGGGCTAAAGCCACACCAGCCAGCGTTGCATGAACTCCGGATTTTAACACACTCACCCAAAGAATAATGCCCACTAATATATAGGCTGCTTTACTGACAACTTTTAGCCTGTTCAACACAAACAGTACAGCGAGCGCCACTGATGCAATGATGATGGAAATCATTGATAAGTCGGAGGTGTAGAATAAGGCAATAATAATAATGGCGCCCAGATCATCAAAAATAGCCAGTGCCAGAAGAAATGCCTTTAAAGAAACCGGGACTTTATTACCAAGCAGAGATAATACGCCTAAAGCAAACGCGATATCGGTTGCCGTGGGTATCGCCCAGCCTCTGGTTGCGAAGCTGTCATCATGGTTAAAAAAGATAAAAACCAAAGCAGGAACGACCATACCCCCGAGCGCAGCAATGCCGGGTAAGGTGACTTGCTTCAGGGAGGAAAGGTGACCTTCTATGACTTCTCTTTTGACCTCCAGACCAATGAGAAAAAAGAATACCGCCATGAGTCCATCATTAACCCAAAGCAACAAAGGTTTAGCGATTTGCAATTGTCCGAATCTGATTTCAACATGGGTATGTAAAAACTGATTATAGAATTCAGAAAGCCCGCTATTTTGCAGTAGTAAAGCAATAATAGTGACAACAATGAGAAGAATTCCTGCGGATGACTCCCGTTTTATAAAAGTATCGATGCTGCTTAACATAATTATTCTCTTTTTTTCAGGGTGTTACTTTTGTAATGAAAGATTGTGCCACTGTAGGAGGCGCAATGTTTAGTATATCTTGTGGAGTGTTCTGCCCATTGCCAGTAAGTAAGGGGGCGTCATACCAGTGTAGGTCAGTGCCCATTATTGCATTAGTGCCACTGCAAACATGGATTCCGGCCTGTGCCGGAATGACGGGTTCTAGCTTAACCTGCCGAGATTGGTTTCGTGCTTCAGTAATGTTTCTCTCAAGCATGGCTTGTAAGTTGCAGAATTACTTTTTGGGGGCGTAAATATCTGTACATGTTCCCTCAGCGACTTCAGCGGCAAAGTTTAGTGTTTCAGAGAGTGTTGGATGAGGATGGATAGTCAGTCCGATGTCTTCTGCATCGGCTCCCATTTCCAGTGCCAATACAGCTTCAGCGATTAACTCCCCAGCGTTAGTTCCAACAATGCTTGCACCAATTATTTTCCCTGTTTCTTTATCAAACAGCACTTTGGTGAGCCCTTCGTTCCTGCCAATAGACAGGGAGCGTCCGCTGGCTGCCCAGGGAAATGCGCCTTTTTCATAGGCTATGCCTTCTGCCTTGCACTGCTCTTCAGATTTTCCCATGGTGGCAACTTCAGGGTCGGTATAGGCAACCGAGGGGATGCTTCTGGCATCAAAGAATGATTTGTGTCCGGCGATAACTTCGGCAGCTACTTTACCCTCATGGGTGGCTTTATGTGCCAGCATGGGCTGCCCGACGATATCGCCGATGGCGAAGATGTGATCGACATTGGTACGCATTTGTTTATTGGTGGCAATAAAGCCATGTTCGTCCACCTGTACCCCTGCCTTGTCGGCATCAATTAACAAGCCATTCGGTGTACGTCCGATGGAGACCAGAACACGGTCAAAGGTATCTTCCTGCGGAGCCTTGTCACCGTCAAATTTGCAGAGCAGACCACTTTCGGTAGGTGTGATTTCGGTGACTTTTGTATTCAGGTAGATATTTTCATATTTCTTTTTAATACGCCTTTCCAGTGGGCGGATAATGTCTTTGTCCGTACCGGGAATCAGGCTGGGGGATAGCTCAACAATGGTAATTTTTGAGCCTAATGCATCATAAACGGTTGCCATTTCCAGCCCGATAATACCACCACCAACCACGAGTAAGCGCTTGGGTATCTCAGCCAGTTCAAGTGCATCCGTGGAATCCATGACGCGAGGGTCATCCCAGGGGATGAAGGGGAGCTTGGTCACGCGAGAGCCAGCGGCAATAATGCAGTTGTCAAAACTGATGGTTGTGATACTGCCATCGGCTGCTTCAACAGCAATACTGTGATCGGAGGTAAACTTGCCATAGCCATGGACGATAGTAACTTTACGCTGTTTGGCTAATTGCTTGAGTCCACCAGTTAGCTTGCCAATGGTTTCATCTTTGTAGCTGCGGATTTTGTCTATGTCGATATCAGGTTCATTAAAGCTGACACCGTGCTGCGCGGCATCTTTGGCTTCATTGATGATTTGTGCGGTATGTAACAGTGCCTTTGACGGGATGCAGCCGACATTCAGACAGACACCGCCAATGTTCTCATAACGCTCAATCAGGATCACCTGCTTGCCCAGGTCTGCTGCCCGAAATGCTGCGGTATAACCACCGGGACCTGAACCCAGTACCACGACTTCGGCATGCTGATCCGCTTCTCCATCAAAGCTGGCTGCCTGGGGCTGGGGAGCTTCATGCGTGGCTGTATTGGCGGTATCAGCAGGTGAGTCTGTCGTTGTATCCGCTGTATCAGTCGCATTATCGGCTTCAAGTGTCAAAATAACCGAGCCTTCAGAGACCGTATCGCCAAGGTTGACATGCATTGTCTTGACGGTACCGCTTGCACTACTGGGAATTTCCATTGAAGCCTTGTCTGATTCCACCGTAATGAGCGAATCTTCAGCTTCAACATGATCGCCTTCTTTTACAAGCACTTCGATTATTTCCACGGCATCGAAATCGCCAATATCAGGTACTTTTACATCAATTAATTCGCTCATTATTAAACTCGCCTGTTGATAATGGGTGGTTATTTTAGAGAAAGCGCTAACAAAACGCTATTAATCATATTGTGTATCTTTCCAGGTTCGAATGACTTCAAATACTTCTACGCCTGGTGATAGTTTCTGCTTGGCAACTTTTTCTGCCATATTAATGACATCTGGATGATGGCATCGCAGAAAAGGGTTGGTTTTTAATTCCAGTTCGAGTGTGGAGGGTACACTGGGGTTGTCCTGATCAAGCAAATCATGGGTATGCTCACGCCGTTGCAGCAGGTCAAGGTTATCCGGCTCGACCCAGAGTGCGAAACCAATATTATCCAGCGTGTATTCGTGGGCGCAGTAAATCAGTGTATCGGCGGGCAGTTTGGAGATTTTGTTGAGTGAGTGATAGAGCGATTGCAATGTGCCATCAAAAACCCTGCCGCATCCATTGGCAAAC
>JALVFC010000038.1 GCA_027030285.1 Thiotrichaceae bacterium
CGAAGCGTGCTAGCTCCATTCTTAAAAATAATATTTGTTACTTTTTTGTCAAATATTGAATAGAGAATAGTTCACCACCGAAAGCCTGTCAAAAAGTAATTGTGACTTTTTTGACAAACGGCTAGGGATTGGCGACAGATCACGAACTTAATTATTGAATATCATATACATAATATGGTTACAGCATGTTCCTGCAATTCAAAACATGCTCTATGTACATACGAGAATGGATAGTTATGATATCGATAAGGAAATAGGGTAAAAGCCATTAGATATTGTTATTATTATCACAAGACATCCTGCCCTATATCGACAGTCAACATCAGAGTCCCTGTATTAACTGCCGAGCTAATTCCCGGCAAGTTAATACAGGAGCCTGACTGGATTAAATCCAATAAGCTCAGGTTACGTTGACCTACAGCTCATTTTCATGGCAAAGCGTACAAGACACCTGTGTACCTTTGGTCAACGTTACCTGGAAGTTTTTCACTTCATTGCCACCAGGACACAAGCTACCGCCTTCACACTCTTTAATCACGAAGCTACGATCAACCGTGACACGAGATAGCACAGTACCCTGACCATTTTTACCATGACAGGCGCGGCAAGCATTTTTGTTATTCTCCGCAATATCCTCATGTCCACCGTTAGCAAACCTGGTACCACCCACTGGATGCATACCATGTGGCCCACCCAGAGTAATACCTAAAGTACCATCTTCATGGCAGGTAGAGCATTCTGCAATCGCTCCGGTATGCCCCTGCAACTGCCTGGATGCCACATTGTCGTTTGCCGCCGGGTTAGGGTTTGGATAGATAGCATGTGTGCTGCCATGGCAGCCTTCACACATGACCCCGCCATGACCTTTCCCCGTACCATCTTCATTACCACTTAGGCGATACAAACTCTGGTTCTCAGCAAATCGTGATGCTGTTGAAGTGATTGGTGTCGCACTGGCATCGTTTGGTAAATAAGCCTGAGCCAGACGCAAACCATCACCAGAAACTAGCGCACCTGCAGGATGGTTTGGTGTCAGGGCATCACCCGTGTGGCATGACTGACATTTAGGTTCTGTTGCCCACGGGACTCGCTTTGTCAGATCCAGCCCGGCACCGGTTGCCAGGCCTTCACTAAAGTCATCACCAACCTGAGCCATATTTCCATGACAATCCTGACAGAGCACCCCTCCCTTAAACATTGCCCCTCGCAGACATTGGGTTCTTTTTCCTGGATGGCACTGGTAACACGTCTGTTCCAGTACACTAAACTCAAAGTTATTAATCGCCGGACCGCTGGTACGCTGTGGATCATTGGGTGCTGGCATTTCAGGAAATAATGGCTGTCCCTGAAACTGGTATTTGCTATGCGTAAAATGCATTGCACGCGACATGCTGATATGGCGTGTCTGCTGCCTGCCTTTAATACCCTGTTCCGGCTCATCAATCGGTCCTACCTGTGCCAAATCCAGCGCAGGTGAGTAATGACACTGCGAACACTGAATTGGTGTCTGATTAGCCAGACAATCAGGATCACCCGGATCAGCAGCCGCATCACACACTGCCGGACTACCATCTACACTACTGGTATACTGACCACCATGTTTTGCATCATGCAGCCTTAAGATATTAATCTTGGCAGCATTAAGCAACTTCTCCGGTCCAGGTGCCTGCGCCGCAGTAATCACATCAAAATCCACACTGGCAAATGAAGATGCAGAACCGTTGCCCGCATCATTCGGATCAGCATGACAGTTCTGACAGTCTGCTTCACTGGCTACTGGCAACACTACATCGACAGAAGCCAAATCTTTTCCGGTCTTGTCTTTCGCTGCTATTTTCATCAATGGATAGGCATTTTCGCGCCCCTGGTCATCCACAGGGAACATTGGAATACCATCTGCCGCAAACCAGTTTACCCCCTGAATAGTCGCACCAAAAGGGAAGTTTGCAAAAAACGGTAACGTGCTATCGTAACGGTCAAACTTCTGTGGCGTGTTGATATTATAAGGATTGGATACACCCGGGGTTTTCTGCTGCGCTGCTGCTAAACCCGGCAACACAGCAGGGTCTGGAACCGGAATACCGACATCATTTGCCAACGGTTCAAACAGGTCAAAAATGGTGAATGGATACAGAATACCGTAACTGCTACCTACCAGAGTCTTTTTACCAGCCACAATCTGTTGCCAGAAATTTGTCTTGAAGACACCTGCTTTATTGCTACTGGTTGTGTTAATGGAGTTAGCACCCGCAGGGTCATTGGGATTGGACGCAGCAGAGTAAAACACATCCACCTCTTGATCTGACAGAATCTTTGGTGAGGAACTCGCTGTACCTTTTTGAATGACCTGAGAATGCACCACATTAAAAGGCGGCAAAATACTCATAATCTGATAATCGCGATCAGCACAATGCATGCCCAGGTCATTGGCAGCTACAATGCTATAGTTTCCGTTTGAGGCTGTACCGCCACCATTACCGCCGTTATTGCCTCCGGTGTTACCGCCATTGCCGTCAGTGTTGCCGCCAGCATGACTATTATTGCCTCCATGACCTCCACTGTTACCTCCATGGTCTCCACCACCGTCAGTATGATCACCACTACCTTCAGAATGATCTTTAGTGGAACCGGATATTGATGTTATAGAAGAAGGTGGTGTTGAGGAACCACCACCGCACGCAGCAAGAAGAACTGCACTTGCAACCATTACCAGAATGGTATTTATCTTGTATTTCATTGTATACTCCACCATGTAAGTTACTTACTGGCAATAGACTTTTCCTATATCCAGCCACGTAAGTAGTTTATTCCCCCCGACGTTGCAGCGTCGGGGCACCCTCTAAGTTCAAAGTGCTTCAAATTCTTGCCAAACTTTCGCAGCTCATCACACGCCAACACTGCTTCTTTCCAGCTTGGAAGCCAATATCCTCCCGTCAGGCTGGGTAACTCCTTCAACATCAACAGTGTCACCGATACCCAGATCGTTAATCGTTAACGGAGATACTTTCAAATTACTGTCATCAACCATTAGTGTGGAAGTATCCAGAAGAATGATTTGCCCATTTACTACCAGCTCATTGGCAGCAAGATTGATACTTGCAACACTCCCCTCCAGCTCACCCCCACCAACACTATTCTCAAATTCAAAGGCAACCTTGCTGGCGGTCAATACACCAGCAGCATCTACTCCCCCTTCAACTTCAAGGAATACATTCAAAGCCAAATTATTAGCTGAGCCATTTTTATATTGTGTTTGTGGTGTAGTAGTCACAGGAATGCCATTGACACTAAACTGTGTAGGCGATTGAAAACTTGTCACCTGTCCTTCTATTTCAGCCTGAGTAACGCCCTGAAGACTTAAAAACTCATTTTCCAGTTTGATGCTGTCAGCAAACAAAATATTGTTTCCAGTAACATTCGTATTACTTTTTACCTCAACAAACTGCCCTGAGCTCAACCCTTGAGCCGGAACACCCGTTGCATTGCTATAATCCACTGTTAAACCGCCAATATTGAAAGTCTGACTGGTCACGGGAGGAGTTATTATCCCTTTTAGCTCATTCTCTGATTGATTCGGGATAAACTGTGTTTGCTTTAAGGAGATACTGGTTGCTGTAATTAAACCACTCGAATTCCTGGTACCTGAAACTTCAACAATATTCCCCAATTGCAGATCAGTAAGCCGTGAAAACCCCTGAAAAACAGTGAGCAAATCCGTATCCACAACTTGACCCAGAACTTTAATGCTGGTTCCTTGAGGTGTGGATACCTGAGTAACAGCACCCTCCAGAAGATCATTGAATATGACATCAAATGCCGTGCCAGTAATACCACTTGCATCAACCGTACCATTGACAACGACAAACTCACCAACGTGGAAATCATTTTGCCCACCTGATGCAGTCTGGTTATCTCGCAGAAAAGTCGCATTATCTGTGTTGAACTCCACTCCATTGACAAACACACTGCCAAAGTTGGTTA
Organism: Thiotrichaceae bacterium; assembly: GCA_027030285.1. Taxonomy (GTDB): domain Bacteria; phylum Pseudomonadota; class Gammaproteobacteria; order Thiotrichales; family Thiotrichaceae; genus HyVt-477. The sequence continues at coordinate 3,982 of JALVFC010000038.1, forward strand.
TCCTGCCCATGGTAATACCCGTACCGCTAATACCTCCTTCAGCTACCTGGCTACCTCCCCCTCCGCATGAAAATAAGACCAGAGTAATAGATAGTATGAGTGAAAACTTTATGATAGGTGACTGTATTGCCATGCCTTATTCTCCTGGCCCTGTATTCATTACGGTTTACAAAAGTCGATTACTATAATTATGAACTTATCGAGATAGCTAGACTCATAGAACTATCTACTGACACTTTTCCCACGCAGATACTTGTTTATATTTTGTGATTATATTCCCAAATTGCTTTTATTGCAATATTTCATTCAGCTTATTTTCATCTTGCTCATAACGTAAGCGAAGATTATTCCTTGAGAATTAGAACAAAGTTAAATATTCAAACTGAGCAAGGGTTAAAAACAACCGAGAAAGGTAACAGCGGGAGAATGAGGTTGGTTAGAATTTTTTCCGATACAAAAAAGCCCGCATAGCAGCGGGCTTTGGGACTTTCTGGCGGCACTCAGGATCGCTTAGTTTATTGGTTTTATAACTCGTCATTTGCTGGTATGCCCGCTTTTCGTTTTCAGATACCAGCATTTATACCAGCTTTTATAATTGATGTACCAGCATTTTAATAAATGCCGTGTTATCTGTTAATGCCTTGGAAGTGTTGTTTTATAAGGAAATCAGGGTAAAACTTGATACCCTGATATTGTGAAATGGTGGAGGCGGCGGGAATCGAACCCGCGTCCGCAGATCCTCTGCCTGAAGGCGCTACATGCTTAGATTCCGTCTTTGATTTCGCTTGTTGTACCCGACGGTCAGGGTAGCAACGCGCTAGTCCAGATAAGTGTTTAACGAGTCCACACTGAACATGCTTCTTCGCGAGCCTGTTAAGCGACCCTGACATTCAGTGATACAGGCATCAACTGAAGCAGGGCTAGCATTATGCTGCTAGAGCGTAGTTGTCGTCGTTGGCAACTATAAGTTTACAGCTTGAATTTAAGTGGTCACTGCATCCACTGCATGCTCCCCAGGTTTCGTAATCCACGTCGAAGCCATGTCGCCCCCGAAGTTGGTAGTCGGAAACCTTGAGTTGTTTTGCTAACTAGACATAAACAACTGAAGATTGGACAGCATACTGCTATTAAGAGTTCCTGTCATCTGAAAAATGGATGGTTGGGTAGTTTGTCCGTTTTACTGGTTATTAAATGGGTATACTATTATTCAATTATGAGCAATGCCGAAACTCCTTGCCTCTGCTATGGAAGTGAGCTTCGAAGTTTAACCGCCTATTTCATCAATCTGGATTTGTTTATTGTGATAGCTGTCTACCCTGGTACTTTTGATCCGATTACTAATGGTCATGTTGACCTTGTGCATCGTGCTGCGCGGCTGTTTGACGAGGTGGTTATCGGGATTGCGGTAAGTGCCCGCAAGAATCCCCTTTTTACGCTGGAGGAGCGTATCACGCTTGCTGGTGAGGTGGTTGCGGATTGGCAGAATGTGCGCGTGGAAG
>JALVFC010000039.1 GCA_027030285.1 Thiotrichaceae bacterium
CACTTTGGTAACTGGGTGACTGCCTTGCCACAGGAGTCTATTAGCCAGGTATTTCAGGAAGTCGATACCGGTCGAGCACATTATGGTGTGATACCGATTGAAAACTCAACAGGTGGCATCGTTACCCATACACTGGATATGTTTATTGATTCACGACTGAAAATCTGTGGTGAAGTACAACTCCCAATCCATCAAAACCTGATGTCTCTTAAGGATGACTGGCAAAGCATTCAGAGAATCTACTCGCATCAACAATCACTGATGCAGTGCCAAAACTGGCTCAGCAAACATTTGCCAGATGCAAAGCAAGTTCCCGTTTCCAGCAATGCCGAAGCGGCCCGACTGGCAAGTGAAGACGAAACCAGTGGGGCGATTGCGGGCACTACCGCAGCAGAAATTTATGGCTTGCCAATCCGGCAAAAGAATATTGAAGACCTGGCAAACAATACCACGCGCTTTATGGTCATCGGCGATCATATTGTCCCGCCAAGCGGTAATGACAAAACCTCATTGATGATTTCTGCAAAAAACAAACCCGGCTCCCTGTTCAAATTGTTACAGCCCCTGGCAGAACATGGGCTTGATATGAGCAGAATTGAGTCACGACCCTCCCGAAATAACAACTGGGACTATGTTTTTTTTCTGGATATTAATGGTCATAAAGACGACAAAACGGTGCAGAATGCATTAGCCGAACTAGATCAACATGCTGACTTGCTTAAAGTTCTTGGATCCTACCCCAAAGCAGTCCTTTGACAGCCCTTCCCAGAATTAGAATATCATTATATTAGCCTATATTTCAGTTTATTGACATAAGTCATATTTTAGGGGATATTGTGCATACAGGTTACAGAGATGCCAAAGGATCCCCTAACCGTAAGGAGGATGTGTGGAGACTTTAATGTCTACCACGGTTAAGCCCGCATTTAATGCGGGCTTTTTTATGCGTTGCTGTTACACAAATCCTGTCATTCCGGCGCAAACCGGAATCCATGCATGCAGAGGCGCAAAAGCAATGAGCGAAGGATACTGGTCTTAAAAGCTGAGTAAATTAAGAATCAATATTTGTAAAAATGTTAAAGTGAGGTAACTATTCAGGGCAATTGAGTGAAAGTCGGTAAGTTATTGATTATCAATGCTTCGTCAGCAGGGATGATACCGTAGAGCTTACAGGGATGTCTTTAACAACGTCCCTAATACTCAATAACTTACCGCCTCCACTGTTTATCACGCTGAGTAGTTACAAGTGAGTTACTTCTAAATCTCGCAAGAAAAGCAACAAAGAGAAGCTTTATTCAGCCTCTTAAAGCACCATATGCTTCTACAATGCTTTTTGGCTTACACCTAAATTTTTGGCGCCAGCAAGCTCAGCCCCGTACCTGATGCATTTTCAAGTGCGGCAGACCAGTAACCTGTCCAGGGCGTCAGTTCACCCGCAGGAAGTGAGTAGGCCTTGTAATCCCCGTCACTGTAAGTCCATATTGTATTGTGAAAAAGCCCATTCGCTTCAGCTAAATCCAGATCACATCCTGAGCTACAGACAGCGACATCGGTCTTTACCCGCAACAGCGACATGCCGAGATTTCCAGGAAACGGGTGACCAATCATGTTCCAGGTGACCTGCCGGTAGTTTGTACCCACTGGAATAGTGAAACAGGCATCACCCGCGCAACCTGTTTGTGCTGAAACGGGTGTGGAACCGGCTGGCATATCCAGGTTTTTTGTATTACCGCTGAGTTGTATGATCCAGTAACCTATGCCTTGCTGGAGCTCACCTGTCAAACCCGGATCAAAATACCCTGTAGATACATCATAACCGAACACAATCCAGTCGGTTCCATAGGTGCCAAGACCGTCATCACCGAAGATATCTTCCACTGTATTGCGATTACCGGGATCACAGGGCAAGGCAATCTGCCGCCAGCTATTATGTGGCAGAGAATAAGGCACGTCACAAAGGAAATTGTGGATATAGGCAATACCGGAGCTTGTCAAAGAGCCCCCATCATAACCGGGAAAGCCAGTAATCGCCGTGTTACCCTCAAGTGAAGCGCTGGTGCTGTCAGGGTTGAGTATGTAGTCCGGAGAAACCCCGGGATATGGGGTTTCTAGCCAGCCTGTTACCGGGCGAACAAATAGATGCCCGCCAACCAGAACCTTGCCTCCTGAAATCGAGATATCGCGATTCTCACCGGCATCAAGAATTTCCACTTTTTCCCACGAACTGCCATTATATTCGACTACCCTGTATGTGCCGCCTGAGCTGTATCCTGTGGCATACACTAGAGTATTTCCCTGAACCTTCACTTTCTTTCCATGGCGAATATAAGGATAGCGCCAGGATCCTCTAATATCTTGAAATTCTGACCAAGTTCCCGAACCCGAATGTTGGTAGATGTATATGATGCCGTTTCTGGCATCGGCTCCAGGTTGCAAATAATCAGGCGCACCAACCGCAGCCCAACCACCCGAAATACTGACTGCTTCACCGAAATGCTCACTATCAGAGTCACCGAAATGCTCATTATCAGAGTAAAGACTTGGCCTGTGCACCTCTTGAATGCTCCAGTTTCCCGCGTTCCTTTCAAAGATATACGCCGCACCCCTCTTATCTCCATAAAAGCTATCTTGCGGGGCTCCAACGATGAGCTGGTCTCCATCAAGATCCAGAGACGCGCCAAAATCATTGGGGGGGTCGCTGGTATCCAGTTTGGCTTGCTGAAACCAACTGGCAGCGGATCGTGTAAACACATAGACAGCACCGGCTGAAATTCCGAGCGGGTCAGTGGTAGGCTGGGTAATCAAAGCATCTCGCGATCCAATTACGATGGTATCGCCATCAATATCAACCGTGCGACCAAATTGGTCATGTTCGCTGGCATCGGAGGCATTGAGCTTTTGCATAAAAACCCAACCGGTCGGTGTGTATACAAAGACATAAACCGAGCCCGAGTTTGTGCCAAAGTCGTCGTCATACGGCGCGCCTACCACGGCATAATCGCCAGAGATAGCGACGCTGCTGCCAAACGCATCATAAGCATCAGCATCCCAGGCGGTGAGAGCTTGCTCTTCAAACATCAACCCAGCAAGAAGCTGCGGAGAAAACAGCAGCGCCCCGACGACCAGCCAGACGCTCTTCAGACTGTGAAGAAATGATTTTTTCATGGTGACCCGGTTCAAGCTGCGGCACAGTGAAAGCACACAGAAGATACCCGGTTTGATTCCAGTATATTTGGACATACCTCTACCCTCCTGTTGGCACTACTATATTATGAGTGTAGAAAAGTAAAAACCATTTAGCAAATTACGCTGCAAAGCCATTGCAATACAAAAGCACCTAGTTAATTAACATTTATTATTGTTATTGTTATTCATTAGCAATCATGATGAAGTCTGCATCATCGAGCATGGTGGTAGATACAACCTATTCACCACTATTCAGTGTGAATAACAACGCCTCCTTTTCACTCTTTTTAAGCTGCTTGATGGCTGCTTCACGCTGACATGCCAGAGAACGTGAAGCTGCACTTTCCTGATACACCAGCGTTACGGGTTGGCGTGAGCGTGTATAGCGCGCTGCCTTGTCTGAATTATGTTCTGCGACACGCCGTTGCAGATCTGTCGTCACGCCAGTATACAAACTGCCATCGGCACAACGCACCATATACACAAACCATTCCCTGCTATTCATGTGCTTAACTGATCCATACTGGCTGGCAGAGCTGTAAACTCATCTGGAAGATGAAAATCCGGCTTTAGAGATGCCAGTTGGTTCATACTCAAATATTGCCGAGGCTGCTGCCCCAGAATAAAGCAGACATTATGTGTCCACTGCCCTTCACCCAGCAGGTTTTGCAGGCAATTTTGCGGCAGACGCAGTTCTGCTTGCCACGCTGTTGCCGTCATTTGATGCTGAGTGTTAACGCCAGCAAGACTTGTGGTTTGTAGCAAAGTTTCATTTCTCACCCTTGGCTGGCTAAATGCCATTAACCACCATGCACCATTGGCAGCCAGATTCAACTCGATATAGTGTCCGGTCTGCGGGTTGGCGATAAACCATTCGGCAACATCCTGCTCCCATAAACCTTCAAAATATTCTCCTGGCTGAGCGGGTAACGTGATATCCGCTGGAACATTCACCTGCACGCTAAAAATCCAGAACTGATTCTCTTGCCAAATTCTGAATGAGGCAGACGGGCAGGGCTTTCCGTGCCAGTCCTGCTTAATGGTTTGCATTGGCTGATACCTCTGGAGACAAAGTGGACACCACATCAAAATCATTGCCAGCCTGCTCTTTTCGAACCAGTAACAAGACCTGCAAGTGATGCTGGCGTGCAAATTCCAGCCCTTTTTTTTCACCCATTACCATAATAGCAGTCGCATAGGCATCCGCCAGCATGCAGGACTTGTGTAATACCGTCACCGAAGCAAGCTGGTGACGTACTGGTCTGCCGGTACGCGGGTCTATCGTATGACTGTAGCGGATGCCATTTTGCTCAAAGAAGTTGTGATAATCACCTGAGGTTGCCACCGCTATCGAATCCAGCGATAAAATCTGCTGCACTGTCCTTGTGTTACTAAGCGGCTTTTCAACGGCAATTTGCCAGCGCTGCCCTAAAGGATTGATACCACTGACTTTGACTTCCCCGCCAATTTCAACCAGATAGTTATGTATGCCTTTTGTATGTAGCCATTTTACCAGCCTGTCTACGGCGAAACCTTTGGCAATAGCAGACAGGTCAATCTGTAACTGTGGAATATTTTTTGTCAATCGTGGTGGTTGTTGCTGAACCTGAAGGTGCGTAAAGCCCACTTGCTTCCTGACGCGGTCTATTTGTGCTCTGTCGGGTACCGTAAAGTTTAATGTCTTGCCAAAGCCCCACAAATCCACCAGCGGGGCAACGGTAATATCAAAAGCCCCTGAGGTTTGTTGGCTGACCCGTTGCGCTGCCTGCACCACCTTAGCAATATCGGAGGATACCTCATACGGATGCGTTTCATGAGATGCATTAAAACGACTGACTTCCGAACCCTGAATATAGGTGGAAAACAGCTGATTAAGGGCTGCCAACTCGTTTTCCAGCTGTGATTTCAGTTGCGCGGCTTTAATGGGCTTGTCTGTCTTCTGCCTGGCAATGGTCACATGCCAACTTGTCCCCATTGTTTTGCCCGCCAAGCGGATCGTTTGATCATCTGCATGCTGACTGCAAGCTACCAAAGTAAACAACAACCAGCCGGAGAACATGCCAATAATGACTTTCATTGGCTCTCGTCGATGACCTGAATATGATGTGGCAATCTTGCCATCAGACTATCAACAGCCTTTTCAGGCAACGCGCAATGCATTTCTATCTGTTCCTGGTAATCGACTGATTCTACCCGTCCATATTGCTGTTCCAGCAGGTGCCGCAACGTATGTTCATCTGCAAACGGCAGCCTGAAAGCAATCTGCCTGAAGCTTATTT
>JALVFC010000040.1 GCA_027030285.1 Thiotrichaceae bacterium
CAACAGCAGCACCCTCTACATCTACAAAGACGCCTACCTCACAACAGACGGTGACACGTTTACACAAAACGTCCTCCTGACACCTGACAGCACACAACAAATCGGTGACTGGATTATCGGACGCGCCACAGCAACCATTCCTTACTTCACCTCCACAGCACCCACAAACTACCTGGCATTCTACAGCTGCGTCAAGACGGCTGCCGGCTTTCAGTGCGGCTGCAGTTCTCGCACTCGGTGTAGCACGCCTGATACTGGTAACTTCATCTGGCACCTTGGCGGGTTTAAAACACAAACGCCACAGACACAAGGGGTCGTGACAGAGGGTGCGACAGCTACGACTGCGGCAACGGCAACCGCGGCAGCTGCAGTTACGGGAAGGCAAGCGGTTCGGGGAGCAAAAAGTACACCACAAGAAGTGCACCAATTTACTGTTTTTGATATGACGCTCCATACCGATAAGCCGGCAGATCTTGCCGCGCGTGGTTTTGTGCCACTTCCTATTGTGTATGAATACCATTTCTATGACCGGGGTGAATCTCGTGAGGCGATGCCGCGAGATGATATTATCCGCAAATTGGCGCGTGACGCGAGCAGCAAAGGGGAAATGCTCAATGTTGACTTGGAACGGTGGAAACTCCCGGGAGAGGTGGACAAGTATATTCACGTTATTGATACCATTAAAGATGAGGCGCCACAATTGCGCGTTGGGCTCTATGTTGCTCCACCAAAGCGAGACTATTGGCGTGCGGTTAAGGGGGAGGGAAGCGAAAAATATCGCGCATGGCAACGAGAAAACGACCAACTTAAAGCTCTGGCTGATAAAGTAGATATCCTCTTTCCAAATGCCTATACCTTTTATGATGACCGTGATAATTGGGTGAAGTATGCTACGGCGCAGATTGCGGAAGCACATCGTCTTGCGCCGGGGAAACCGGTCTATCTAACCGTGTGGCCACAATATCACGATTCAAATAAGGACTTGAAAGGACACTATATTCCGGCTGATTTCTTTCGTCTTCAGTTGGAAACGGCGTACAAATACGCAGATGGCATCGTTATTTGGGGCGGAAGGGATTTCATCAATGGCGGGCGTTTGCCATGGCGTGAAGATTATCCTTGGTGGCAAGAGGTGCAGCGTTTCCTAAAGGAGAAAGGTCTGCAATAAGTAAAAGGCAACAGCGCGCCTATAGTGTTATCCGCGTGCACGTGAGCGTGTCGGGTGCGTGGAAGAGGCGGGAGAAGTTTGCGCTGATGGTGCCGGAAAATGGAGGAAAATGCCTGTGATTGACAAAAATTGTCCCCCCTCCTGATACGATGGCAACTGCGTAATAGAGGCGTGTTGTTCTATACACATAAACCCAATTCTGTAGTACTTTACAAATTTATTCTCGGCAAACATAAATCATATGGAGGTGTAGAATGTTGAAGTGTTGTGTAGTAGGTCTTGGCAAACAAGCTCAGAGTGACCACATCCCATCAATTGTTGAGAGTAAAGACTTCCACTTGGTTGGCGTCTATGATGTGGATATATCAGCGGTGGATTTTGTGTCTCAAGCTACATGCAGTATTCCTGCCTATTCACTTGATGAAGTTGTTGCTCTCAGTCCAGACGTCGTTATTGTGTCGGTTCCACATGATCAATATCTTCCAATTATAAGGCGAATGGCCAATGAGGGTATCCACATCATTAAGGAAAAGCCTTTTGCAATATCTATATCATGAGGCTAACGAGATCATTGATGCGGCAAGAGGAGAGATTTTTATTGGTGTCTTTTCTCAGCGTCGGTTCAATCCCATATTCTGTGCATTTGAACAAATGCGCAGACATATCGGTAAAATCTATTCAATTGAGGGAAAATATGTGATGAACATCAATCGCCTCGATAATGGATGGCGTGCTAGAAAGAGCGCTGCCGGTGGTGGCGCCCTTATTGATATGGGATATCACTACATTGATTTGCTTGTTTGGTACTTTGGAGTCCCGGATTCAGTCACTGCACGAATTTCTCGTGCTAACCGTATTGGTCAAGAGTATGATGTTGAGGACACGGCAAATATGCTTTTTGATTATTGCCTCAGTGATTCCTATGAAGAGAAGACTATTGGTAACATTATCATATCACGAGTTTATCCTTTCAAAGAGGAAAAACTTTCTGTCTATGGTACCGATGGTTATATTGAGCTGCAGCGCGGATTAATTCGGCGCATGAATTCAAGAGGAGAGGAAGTTGAAAGACTTGCAAGTAAACGAGGTTGGCCATCAGCGTTTACTGATCAGCTTGAGTTTTTTGCAAAAGAAATTCGTAGCGGTAAGCGATGTGGTCCTACCACAGGTCATGAACATCTAAAGCATATTGCAACCCTTGAGGCGGCTTATGCGTCAGATCGTTCACATACGTCGTGCAACCCCAACACTTATCTAGCCAAATTCACGAAATAGGAGAGAGACACATATGAACGCACTGGCTATAAACGGTGGTCCGATGACCATTAACCCCACAGAGGCTCGTTACATATGGCCTCGCATCACTCAAGAAATGAGGGGCATTGCAATTTCACAGATGGAAGGAAGCCTGTCCATATATGATCGCTCTGGTATCTTTAAAGAGTTTGAGGAGAAGTTTGCGAATTATCATGGTATGCCATATGCGCTTCTCTCTAACTCAGGAACAAGCGCGATATCATCCATGTTTGAAGGTATTGGACTTTGCCCAGGTGATGAGGTTATTTGTCCGGCGTACACATTCTTTGCAACAGTGAGTCCTGTGATGCATACTGGCGCTATACCTGTATTGTGTGATTGTGATGAGTCTGGCAATATCGATCCTCTTGAGATTGAGAGGAAGATAACGACGCGCACCAAGGCAGTAATTGTAACACATATGTGGGGCATCCCATGCGACATGAGGACAATCTCCAATATCTGTAAAGATAAGGGGGTCTATCTCTTTGAAGACTGTTCTCATGCTCATGGCGCCTCATTTGCAGAGCAAAAAGTTGGTTCATTTGGAGATGCTTCAGCGTGGAGTTTGCAAGGACAGAAGATAGTAACTGGCGGTGAAGGTGGAATCATGTTGACTAGGAACAGAGATATCCATATTCGTGCCCTGCTTCAAGGACACTATAACAAGCGATGTAAGCAAGAGATCCCAAAAGATCATGAGCTGTACAGATATGCGCTTACTGGCCTTGGTCTCAAGTTCCGTGCTCATCCCATAGCTATCGCGATAGCAAGTCATCAATTCAATCAACTTGATGACTGGATTGCTCAAAAGCAACAGTTTGTTGACGAGATAACAGCTTCGCTGAAGAGATATCCATTTCTCAAGATGCCAAGCTGTGAAAATCGTCAGGCAAGTTGGTATGCGCTGACAATGCAATTCCTGCCAGAGTTGGCTAATGGCGTTACTATCAATCAATTTGAAAAGGCCCTACATGCTGAGGGATTAATTGAGGTGGATCACCCCGGCTCAACTGGACCAATTCACAATCTGGCACTATTCACAAATCCAGAGCGTGTTCTTAGTCGGTTGTATCACAAGCCGATTAAACAACACGGTTCGTTCGATCAGGCTATTGCGTTTTATGAACAGGCTATAAAAATGCCTGTATGGGCATTTGCAGATGAGCGGCCAATCGTAGAAGCGTATATCCGTGGTCTGGCAAAGGTCTGTGATGCAGTGATGCAGAGACCGGATTCCATTAACTCTATATCAGTGAGAAAGTGATGAATAATCTAATAGATGAAAGTCTTGTAGAGACACTTATGAACAATCTCAGCAACGATCAAATTGAGAAAGTTGTTGTCGGAGCCATTATCATGAATGATGGTGGTCAGATTTTGCTTCTGAGAAGATCGGCTGGAGACTTTATGGGAGGTCTTGTGGAGTTGCCTAGCGGTGGAGTTGATCAAGGTGAAGACATTTTCGACGCACTTACTCGTGAAATTACAGAGGAGACAGGATTAACAGTCACATCTGTTGATAGATATGTAGGTCATTTTGACTACACATCAGGTTCTGGGAAGAAAACTCGTCAGCTAAATTTCGTGGTAAGTGCTCATGGAGAGGTCCATGTAAATCCTGATGAACACGATGACTTTCTCTGGGTTAGTGTAACTGATGACATACTCAAGAAGAGTAATATCTCTGCTGAGACACGCAGGATAATTGAGTTGGCAATGCTCTAGAGAATGGCTTAGCCAACACTGGAAGGCCCACAAGGAAATTTCCTTGTGGGCTTTTAACATACTCTGGTATAGTAGTAAATATGAAGCAGCACACCTCTCTTAATTCAATAACATGATCACAATGAGTAACGTAGTAAAATGCAGAACAATCAAGGATACGTTTGTGGATGTTGCTACCGCAGAAGTGGTATTTAGACCATCTGTATATGCTGTAATCATAAACAAGAGAAATGAAGTGTTGCTGCTGCCACAGTGGGATGGCTACGATTTTCCCGGTGGTGGCCAGGATATCCATGAGACCCATGAAGAAGCGCTGAAGCGTGAGTGTCACGAAGAAACAGGTCTTGATATTGCTATTGGCGACCTTATCCACTTTGATGAAGGATTTTTCTTTCATCCGGTACGAGAAAAGGGATGTCATACGCTACTATTCTACTACACGGTACGGAGTTTCAGTGGAGATATTTCTGATAACTTTTTTGATGAAGACGAGTTAGAGTATTCCAAGAAAGCCGAGTGGATCCCGGTGGATAAAGTTCCAGATATCAAGTTTTGCAATGCGGTAGATAATGTGGAGATTATCAAGAAGGCGCTTTCAAACCGGCGTGCGCTAAGATAGATACTAGCTACACGAAGTTATCTGGAAGCTCCTGACAACAGCGCCACTGACAGCACAAGAGCGTGCCGATGTGGAGGAGATGCTGTGAGAGCTTGATGAGTAGTTAATTCCTCCACAGGATTGATATTTAACTACACAGAACATTGTTTTGTGTAGTTTTTTTATACCACAATCCGCGTGCACGTGAGCGTGTCGGGTGCGTGGAAGAGGTGGGAGAAGTTTGCGCTGATGGTGCCGTTGAAGAGGGTGATGGTGGGCGTGTGGGGGAGGTCTAGTAGCGGTGCGAAGGCTTGCAATTTGCCGGCCATGCCGCCGGTAACGTCGGTGGTGTGTGCGCCGGTGGCGATGCGTGCGTCCAGAGCATCGCGCAGCGTGATGCTGTCAATGTGCGTGGCATCTGGCGTAGTGTGTGGATCGGCGCTAAACAATCCGTCCGTGTCGCTTGCCAGTGCGATGTGGTGGGTGTCAAAATGACGGGCAATATGTGCGACAATCGTGTCGCCGGAGAGGATGGCGTGTCCCCACCGCATGTCGGGAACAACAGCGCCGGAGAGCACCACAATGCGCCGGTTGCGAAGAAGCGCACCCAGCGGCGGGAGGTCGCTGTGAGCAAGCGCTCCCGCATGGGTGGTGAAGATGTGTTCGCT
>JALVFC010000041.1 GCA_027030285.1 Thiotrichaceae bacterium
TCAGGTGGCAAGCTGATTATTGCGCCACCGGAAAATTCCAGTCTGCAAAAAGCGGAAGAGAATATTATTGTCGGTAATACGGTGCTCTATGGTGCCATTTCCGGTGAATGTTATTTCCGTGGTGTGGCAGGAGAGAGATTTGCAGTGCGTAACTCGGGTGCTACTGCGGTGATCGAAGGTGTCGGCGATCATGGTTGTGAATATATGACAGGTGGTATTGTTGTCTGCCTGGGTGAAACGGGCAGGAATTTTGCTGCGGGAATGTCTGGTGGTATTGCCTATGTGTATGATGCCAACAATGAATTTAGCCGACGCTGTAATACTGAGATGGTTGAGCTTGAGGCAATTAAAGCTGATCCTGCACAGGTTGATGTGAGTGATTTAACACAGGCGGATGAAACTCGGCTGAAAGGGTTGATCGAAGCACATCTGGAACACACCGGATCAGCTGTAGCTCAATCCATGCTGGAAAACTGGCATGATACATTATCGAAATTTATCAAAGTAATGCCAGTGGATTACAGAAATGCACTTGAACAAATGAAACAACAAAAAGCAGCTGCCTAAGGAATAATAACGGAATGGGAAAAGTAACCGGATTTAAAGAATTTAAGCGTGTTGATCGTAGTTACAAAAGTGTAGAGGAGCGACTCAGGCACTTTAAAGAATTTGTTATCCCACTGGAAGAGGAAGAGCTCTCCCGTCAGGGTGCGCGCTGCATGGATTGTGGTATTCCATTTTGTCATAATGGATGCCCAGTGAATAACCTGATCCCTGACTGGAATGATCTGGTTTATCATGATGATTACAAGGAAGCACTGAAGACTTTGCATCTGACCAACAACTTCCCTGAAATCACTGGTAGAATCTGTCCAGCTCCCTGTCAGGAATCCTGCACCCTGAATCTGGTTGACGAGCCAGTTACTATCAAAAGTATCGAATGTGCCATTATCGATAAAGGCTTTGAAGAAGGCTGGGTAAAGCCCGTAATTGCCAAGGAAAAAACGGGAAAGAAAGTGGCGGTGGTTGGCTCTGGTCCTGCTGGCATGGCTGCGGCACAACAATTGGTTCGTGTTGGGCATGATGTGGTGTTATTTGAAAAAGAACCCAAAGCAGGTGGACTGACCAGGTTTGGTATTCCGGATTTTAAACTGGAAAAAACTGTCGTTGAGCGCCGAGTACAGCAAATGATTGCCGAAGGCGTTGATCTGCGTACCAATACACATATAGGTAAAGATGTTCCTGCCAGACAGCTGCTGAATGACTATGACGCAGTAATCTTAACAGGAGGTTCAGAACAACCTCGTGATTTACCTGTTCCCGGGCGTGAGTTACAGGGAATACACTTTGCCATGGACTTTTTGAAAGCGAATACCAAGTGGGTGCAGGGCATTCATGGTGAAGAAAACGTCATCTCAGCAAAAGACAAGCATGTGATTGTTATTGGTGGTGGTGATACAGGTTCTGACTGTATTGGCACATCAACACGTCACGGCGCGAAATCAGTGACGCAACTCGAGATTTTGCCAAAACCACCCGCGCAGGAAGACAAACCCATGGTGTGGCCAGAATGGCCCAATAAGTTACGCACATCAACTTCGCAGGAAGAGGGATGCGAGCGTATGTTCTCGGTGGCGACCAAAGAGTTTATTGGAGATGATAATGGGCATGTGAAAGCCGTCCGTTGCACAAAAGTAGAGTGGCAACAGGATGATAATGGCAAATGGCAGATGTCTGAGGTGGCAGGTTCAGAATTTGAGTTGCCAGCTGATCTGGTGACACTGGCAATGGGTTTTGTTCACCCCGTACAGGAAGGCATGCTTGAAGAGCTGGGTGTTGAATTTGACGCAATGGGTAATGTCAAAGGTGACACTGAGGGAGAGAAAGCCTATTACACCTCAGTTGATAAAGTTTTCTCAGCAGGAGATATGAGGCGAGGTCAGTCATTAGTGGTATGGGCGATTCGTGAAGGTCGTCAATGTGCTCATTATGTAGATGAATATTTAATGGGTAGTAGCAGTTTACCTCTATGACAATCAGCTTAATCAGAAGCTTGAAATCCTTGATATTTTGTTAGCAAATGTCAACAAATAAATCCGTGATGGAACTAAATATCATTGCCTAACAAAATGAGGCAGTGCGACTAACATAGCACCTGCAATGACTAATATGGTTACGTTAGTGATGAAATACGGACAATAAATAAGGCTATAGCCGTAGCAAAGGGTATAGCTGATTTTTGATTTTTCCCATACATAAAAAATCCAAGGCCTATTCCACCGAAAATCACTCCCCAAATTAACTGTAATTCACTTCCCATTTTAGTATTACCTCCGTATTTGTCTAAATACTTTCCACGATCAAGAAAGTTTGATTGGTTAATAGTAGCCTGATAACCCTGTACAGGGTTATTCAAGAGACAGGTGGTAATACACAGCTTGTTTAAGGGGTAGCGCATCAGCTTTTGATAGCTGTAGGGTCGAATTGATTATCGACCCTACAAATGACCCAGAACATAAGACTACACAGGATAAGTAGCTTTAGCCCCTCCATGGTTTATTTGCACATCATAGCGGTTAACTGAGGATTCGAGGTTTAATAGTATTGAATAGCCCAGCTAATGTGGATGACTGCACATATCATGGGAAATACAACCTATATCAACTTTTCAAGTCCTTGATTATCATAAATCAAGGCTTAGAAAAAACACTCATGATTTATTAGGAGCTGGTTTGGAAACGGACTAATGCAGGCTTTTCCAGGAAGTATGTCAGATCTTTTCCTGTTTATCTTACAAGTTGTTATGTAAGGAGTGTAATGGTGAAAACAAAGCTACTCGCAGTCATTGTTGCGGGGCTACCATCCCCCGCATGGGCTCAAAATACAGCGCAGATGACATCCCCGATTACTGTGCTTGATGATGTGATTGTAACGGCAACACGTACTGAAATAAGTAGCCAGGATGCTCCGGGTAGCGTCACCTACATTAGTCGTAAAGATATTGAAAAGAAGGGTGGTGAAAATCTGCTGGATATCTTGCGAGGCACCCAAGGGGTGTCTTTACGAGGAATTGGTAGCGGCGGGCGGAAGGCGATTAGTTTGCGAGGTATGGGGAGCAAACACACCTTGATACTGGTTGATGGCAAGCGTATCCCCGCCAGTAATGATGTTATCGGCCCTAATACGGACTATCAATATGACTGGGTTTCACTATCGAATATTGATCATATTGAGGTTGTGCGTGGTCCGATGTCTGTTTTATATGGTTCTGATGCACTGGGTGGCGTTATCAATATCATTACCCGTAAACCAGACAAGTCACTATCTGGCGATGTAACAATGACAGGAAGAATTGCTGATAATTCTGGTAGTGATGGTCATGATCTGGACTTTAACCTAAGCGGCAGTGCCAACAGCAAGCTGACTTATCAGGTGGGTGCGCGACAATCAAGGCGAGCAGCAGTGGATAGCAAGCTAAAGCCCGGGCAATCAGCGATTGAGGGCAGGGATAAACAGCAATTCTCTTTGAGCCTGGGCTGGCAAGCTTCAGAAAAGCATGCTTTTACACTTGATTTTACCGATGGCAAAGAAGACCGCTGGTTTGATACGGTAAAAGGAAGATCACCAGCAATAACATTTTATCAAAGTAGTTATGATATTGACCGCCAGCAGGTTTCGCTGGGCTGGAAAGGAAAGTTTGGTGAGACAGAAGCTGCTTTGCGTGCCTATCAAAGTGAGATAGATGTGGTGAATTATGCTACGAATGGTGTACGTCCAACCAGTCCGCAGAAGCTTCAGGATAAGGTTTTAGAAGGTAATTTGAATTTCCCGGTAAGGGATCATCATTTTTTTACTGTTGGGCTTGAACACCGGGTCGAAGATCTGCAACACCCAAAACTACCCAGTGGCAGTAATGATTTTTCACGCAACGCATTTTATTTTCAGGATGAATTTGAGCTTTCGGATAATACTTTGCTGACTTTGGGCGCACGAGTGGATGACCATGAAGCTTTTGGCAGCGAAACCAGCCCACGTGCTTCTATAGTCTGGCATGCATCAGATAAACTAACCTTCAAGGGGAGCTATGGGTATGGTTTCCGTGCGCCTACAATTAAACAGGTAACACAGGGGTATTCATTTCCCATCTCTGTTTTTCTGATTACCAGTAACCCCGATTTAAAGCCTGAGATAAATAATGCTTATGAGGTGGGTGTTAATTATAGTTCGAGGAAGTACAAAATTAATGCGGTCGCCTTTGATAATAAGGTTAAAAATCTCATCGATACGCGTTTCGATCAATCATTGCCTGGTGGAATTCAACAATGGACATTTGATAATATAGAGAAAGCTCACTTAAAGGGTGTAGAATTTTCCACAGAAATCCTCGCCAGCCGAAACCTAACTTTAAATGCCAACTACCAATATCTGGATGCAAAAGATGGTAATGGGCAGGCGCTTGAACGTCGTCCCAGACACACATTGTCAGCAGGGCTTACATGGGAGAAGCGGGGGTGGGAGTTTAATCTGAACGCAGAATCACTGCTAGATCAATTAATTGCACAAAGAAGAACTATCAAAAAGGTACCTAACTATACCCTCTGGAACCTGGGGGTTCGCAAGTCAGTTAGTAAACATATTGATATTTCAGCAGGGATTGAAAATCTTACAGATGTTCGCCTGGAAGATAAATCACCTGTTTTCAGACATGAAGAATATCCCCGCACATTGCGACTGCAAGTTAAGGTAGGGTTTTAGCCAGAAACTGTCAAATAAAAAGGCGGGGATTCACCCCGCCTTTGGATCACATGTATTCTATCCGTAGTGTATTACAGACCAGACAGGTAATCAGCAAGTGCTGTTATTTCGTCATCTGTTACGGATACCAGAACAGCTTTCATCGCTGCTGACTGACCGTTGCTGCGTGCGCCACTTTTGATATCTTTGATTTGCTGCTCAATATATTCTTTGCTCTGCCCGGCAATTTTTGGATACAGAGGGGCAACAGGTGTTTTCGCGTCTGCACCGTGGCATCCGGCACAGCCTTTTGTGTTATATAGCTCTTTGCCATCTGCAGCAAATGCAGATGATGCCATCAATAAAGATAAGCATGCTGTTAATAACAGGGTTGACTTCATAGGTTTTTTTATCATTTGGTACTCCATTGAGTAGTAAAAGGGACTCTATTAGCATATCCCTAAGTTAAAGTTAATAAAGTGCCCTAAAGAAACCTCTGATAAAGTCTGAGGTCCTAAGACACTACTGATTGGACATAATGACATAATAGTCAGCAGTGTTATATCAATGCAACGAAGTAAGTTCCTTGAGGCATATCAATGTTTGTTGATCTTATGAATGTGCAATACCTGCGTGTTTACTTTGGTTCAGGATGTGTGGCTTATTCAATAAAGTCTTGAATCGCTAATATCAGAGCGACACACTATTGTTCTAACCTCCT
>JALVFC010000042.1 GCA_027030285.1 Thiotrichaceae bacterium
ATTTTTTTTCAAAGTCTTTTTTATGCGTGTCTATTTGCTGGAATGATCCCGTATTACTCTTGACTGTACTTATCGTTGAGGTCATAAGCTGCTGAGAGAGCAAGGTTAAATCTGCTGCCAATGTGATACGGTTTTTATCGGCGGATGACTGACGATAGGAATAGGTAAAACTGGCAACCATTAATGCCACAAATAACAGCAGGGAAAATAGTGAAATCCACACTGGCTTCCGGTTGACATTAATAGATGATTGAACTTGCATTTTTTATAATTATTATTTTTTTTTTGAGTTTTATAATTTACGCACTAGCCAGTTCTTTTCTGAACCCCACCATCTCTACCAGTTTTTCAATATTAAACACCTCAATAGGCTGCCCCTTATGGGTAAATGAAATATTCATATTTGCAGCTTGAGACTGATCGAAATCAGCCAGATCATCATCAGACCAGTAATCACGACTCCCCAGAACTTTATCAACCAGTAGTCCAAAATCTTTGTTCTGCCACGAAATAACCAGTAAAGAGCGATCTGTTAAGCCTAATGAATGGTTATCTGCATGCATGAGAGTGCGTAACTCTATGAGAGGGATAATTGCCCCTTCATAACCAAGCAAACCCACCAGATAGTCACGGTGATCAATCACTCGCGTGACCTCTACACCCGTCATTACTTCCCTGATACAGTCTTGCTCAATAAGTATCTGCTTGTTAGCTGCACGCACTAATACCCCTGACCAGCCTATAACGGCATGCGGCTGGCGCATATTTCTCTCATGCAGCAAGGCCAAACCTAGCAATAAATCATAAGAACTCGACATCAGCTTTTCCTTGAACTTAATAAGGACAAATTAGCGTACTGTGCCCGCATATCAAATAAACTCCGGAAGCAGATCCTCTTCACAGTGTTTGGCATTCTCAAGCTGTGTTGCGATAGCCTTTATCAGATCATCATGCGTAAAAGGTTTGGTCAGATATTCTTCCGAACCTGATAAACGCCCTCTCGCTTTATCAAACAGGTTATGCTTGCTGGATAACATAACAACAGGAATATCTGCATACTCCTCATTGCTTTTGATTAATGCGCACGCCTGATAACCATCCAGTTTAGGCATCATGATATCCATAAAAATAATATCAGGGCGGTTCTGGGCAATCATCGTTAATGCCTGAAAGCCATCTTCTGCCATGATGACTTCACAGCCTTTTTCTGCCAGATACATCTCGGCAGAACGCAGGATGGTCTTGCTATCATCAACAAGCATGATTTTCAGACCTTCCAGGCTGTATTCATTCACATCAATTACATGCCCGGCATCAGGAAGTGGTTCACTTATAGTATGTGAGGAGTTCATAGGCTTGTTCTTTTTTTGTTCTTTTAAAATTATTAGAATTGTTAGAGCTGTTAAGCCCCAAGCGTGTGGAGAAAAGCGCACACTACATATCGGACAATACCTGCCAACAGGCAAATGGGCAAAAAAAACGGATAAGGGGTTGTGAGGTTATAAAAGTTCCTTGAGGCAGCGTAGTTAAACCCCGTAGTAGAGTATTCAACCTGCAAAGAATCACTTTGCAGGCAGGTTCAAGGTTATTTATAGAGGCCGAGGAACATACTCTCCATTTGGCCAACCTGGTGCTGAAAGTGCTTCACCAATATTCGCTGCAACCAGACTCTCTCTCACTTCCAGCAGTCTGCCAACCAGACCTGGCTCGATTTCTGCATATGCCTCAGGATCTTCTATTCGGTCAACGACAATGCCTAACAATTCGGTAATGGCGTTACCCACCGAATTTTGGGAGATGGTAACAATCAGACGTCCCTGATCATCACGATAAAGTATTTGTTTATAGGCAGGACGCCAGCGGATGTCATTGGCAAACCTGGGATCCTGTATAACCTGCTCGCGCAGGTCTCTGGCAACACGTACAAAAACATTGCTACTTAGTAAAACATCAGAGACTTGTGACGGGAATGTCGCATCTTTAGGAACTCTTTCCTCGCCAGTGGCAACCAGGGAGAAAAAGGTATTATAAAAGTCCAGAAAGCCAAGCAGGACTTGTTCATATTCATACCAGAAATATTGATCTTTCAACTTGTCCTTGCCCCCTATTACTTCCCAGCAAGGCAGTCCCTGGGGATAACCTGTTAATTTCAAAGCACCGTCAGCAGCACTCAATGGCTGTAATATTTGTAAATCCAGCACATCCAGAAATTGCTCATAAACACCGCTAAGCAGTCTCAGGAACAGGGTATTGTGACCACTATCGGTCAAATTGGGATCATTAGGATTGGCTTCTTTAGCTGCCGCAATTTCAGCCATGGGAAAAACCATGAAATGATTATGGATCATACGGATACTGGGAACACCGGGCTTATTTAAAGGCCAGGTAGAATCCAGACTGGCTTCGCCACATAGCACCAGATGCTTTTCTGGATCGGGATATTTTTCCAGCATATAGTCACAGATAATCTGTGTCATCTGTTGCCAGACTTTCTTTTGCTGGCGTTTCATCTGGTCACGCCTGACCGGGCGACCCAGTGGATCGAGTATTCTGCGCGATACATCCAGAATAACCGAGGTATCAAACTCTGAGCTATGACCTACCAGCTTGCGATACATCAACAGGTCTTCCGGGGTGCGGAACAGACCGTTTTCTTCTGCCAGATTTTTCAGGTTAGCCGGACTATTGAAAAATTCTACACGTGAAACCCCCTCTGGCACGGAAAGGGTCATACTTGGACGGGGAGTAACAATAAGGCGTGGTTTGAGTTTCATGAATTAATCATCCTTATTAGCACTAAACAAGCTTATTACAATCAGTAATGTAGCACCGATGGATATACCAATATCGGCAACATTAAAGGTGGCAAAATGATAATCAGGGTTGAGCATTGGCACGGGAAAATGAAAGTCAATAAAGTCAATAACTTTACCGGCCATGACGCGATCAATGAGGTTGCCAATAGCACCGCCGAGCACCAGTGCCAGACCAATGGCTGTCCATTTTTCATCTTTGGAGAGGGTGCGCAACCAGTTCAGGATAAAAATACTCACGAATAATGCCAGTGCGGTAAAAAACCAGCGTTGCCAGCCGCCCTGAGTGGCAAGAAAACTGAATGCCGCGCCCTGGTTATAATTCAGGTTCATATTCAGAAAGGAGAATATTTTAACTGGCACACCTTCAGTTAGCCCATCCTCAGCCATCCACTTGGTCAGCTGATCCATAAAAATGACTATGGCTGATACCCAGGTCCATCTAAGCATATTCGCGCACCTCGCCATCTCCCGCGACGTTTTGCACGCAACGATCACATAGCTCAGGGTGCTGTTTGTTGAGCCCTACGCTTTCGCGGTGATGCCAGCAGCGCACGCACTTTTCATGCAAGGATACGCCTGCTTCAATCCATAATGCGCTTTCCCCTTCAACGGCTGTTGCTGTTTGTGGCGGTGAGTCGGTGTTGGTCACTGCGGCATCTGAGGTAATGAATACAAAGCGCAGTTCATCTCCCAGCTTGTGCAGTGCCTCATAGCACGCTCCCTGGCAGTACACTGTTACCTCAGCGTCCAGTGATGAGCCTATTTCATCGGCTACGCGCAGTTTTTCCAGTTGCTTGCTGACAGCTTCACGTACCGCGAAAATCTGTTGCCAGTCCTGTTCGCTAATGGGAGCCTCTGCATCCAGCTCACGTAGCTGGTCATACCATTGGGTAAACAGCACATAGTCGGCTTTTTCACCGGGCAGGTAGCTCCAGATTTCTTCTGCGGTAAAGGAAGTAATGGGTGCCAGCCAGCGCACCATTGCCTGTAATATATGGAAAGCAGCTGTCTGTGCAGAGCGTCTGGCACGGCTGTCAGCCTGCATGGTGTATTGCCGGTCTTTGGTGATATCCAGAAACAGGCTGCTCATTTGTACCGAGCAGAAATGCAGAATTTCCTGATAGGCAAGATGGAACTGATAGCTGTCATAAGCTGCCAGTATGTTTTGTTGCGCCCGGTGTGCCTGTGCGATTGCCCATTGATCCAGTGCCAGCATATCCGCATAGCCAAGCAGGTCAGTTGCCGGATCAAAGTCACTCAAATTTGCCAGCAGGTAGCGAGCTGTGTTGCGAATGCGACGATAGCCATCTGCCGTGCGCTTGATAATCTCATCAGATACGGTCATTTCACGACTGTAATCGCTGGAAGCTACCCATAAACGCAGAATATCTGCGCCCAGTTTTTTGGTAATGCTCTGCGGTGCAACAACATTGCCTTTGGATTTGGACATTTTCTCGCCATTGGCATCCACTACAAACCCATGCGTGGAGGCTGCCTTGTAAGGCGTTGTGCCACGCATGGCAATGGCTGTTTTCAGGGATGACTGGAACCAGCCACGATGCTGGTCTGAACCTTCCAGATAAAGATCAGCGGGTAATTGCAGTTCTTCGCGGCGCTCAATGACCGAGGCATGAGTAACACCCGAATCAAACCAGACATCCAGGGTGTCAGTCACTTTGTCATAATGCTTTGCCTCTGCACCTAACAGGGTCTCCGGGTCTAGTTTAAACCAGGCTTCTAAACCCTCCTTGTCCATCAGCTGAGCAACGGTTTCAAAAAACTCGACTGTCTGAGGATGTAGCTCACCCGTTTCCTTGTGTACGAACAGAGTGATCGGCACACCCCAGGTACGCTGACGCGAGATACACCAATCTGGGCTATTTTCAACCATCCCCCTGATCCGTGCCTTGCCCCAGTCAGGTAACCAGGTCACGGTTTCAATGGCATCCAGCACCTGCTGGCGCAAGCCGGTTTTGTCCATACTGATAAACCATTGCGGGGTTGCCCTGAAAATGAGGGGTGCCTTGTGCCGCCAGCAATGCGGGTAGCTATGATCAAGCTTGTTTTCACACAGTAGCTTGCCATGTTCCTTTAAGACTTCCAGTACATGTGGATTGGCATCATTGACAGCTTCGCCTGCAAAGATGGGTGTATTCGGCAGAAAACGTCCATCACCTCCGACCGGATTATCGACTGGCAAGTCATATTTCAGCCCCACCTCAAAGTCTTCCTGACCATGTCCTGGCGCGGTATGTACACAGCCTGTGCCTGCCTCAGTGGTCACATGCTCGCCTAAAATAACAGGCACTTTACGATCATAAAATGGATGTTGTAACTGCAAACCTTCCAGCTCGCTCCCCTTGCAGGTCAACAGCACCTCATGTTCTTCGATGCCAGCACGCTCCAGAGTATCCTGATACAAGGCTTCTGCCAGTAGCAGGCGCTCATCACCCGCCTGTAACAGTACATAGTTGAGTTCTGCATGCAGGGCTACCGCCTGGTTTGCCGGCAAGGTCCAGGGCGTAGTCGTCCAGATAACGACAGAAACCGCACCCGAGCCTGGCAAGTCACCACAGCGTGATGCCAGCTCCTGCTCATCA
>JALVFC010000043.1 GCA_027030285.1 Thiotrichaceae bacterium
ACCGCCACGCCAAACAGGGCGATAAAGCCAATAGAGCCGGGAACGGATAGATACTGTCCGGAAATAGCCAGTGCCGCAATACCGCCAATCAATGCCAGCGGTACATTGAGCATAATCAGTAATGCCTGTCCGACTGAGCTGAAGGCAAAGTAAAGCAACAGAAAAATCAGCCCAAGCGACAGTGGTACGACGATCATCAGGCGTTTTTGAGCGCGTTGCTGATTTTCAAACTGTCCGCCAAAGACCACGGTATAGCCGGGTGGCAGCTTGACTTCCTGGTTGATGCGCTGGCGCAGTTCAGCCACCAGTCCGCCCATGTCTCGCCCTTCTACATTGGACTGAATGACCACGCGGCGTTGGACATCATCACGGCGGATTTGTGGTGGCCCGGATTCAATCCCGACATGGGCAACTTCCCGCAGCTTCACCCATGCTCCCTGCGGTGATTCCACAATCAGGTTGCGGATCGCTTCAACATTATCACGGTATTTTTGTGCCAGGCGAATATTGATGTCGTACCGCTCATTACCACGGATCACCTGTCCGGCTTCCACGCCGCCAATTGAGTCAGCAACCAGCGACATGATTTGACCAACTGGAATACCATAGCGTGCCAGCGCATCCCGGTCAGGGCGAATAACCAGCTGTGCTTCACCAGCGATTTGTTCCATTTCCACGCCGCGTGTGCCCTCCACCTTGCGCATCAGGGCTTCAATCTGTTTACCAATACTGGCGAGCTTGTCCAGATCGGAACCAAACAGTTTCACTGCCAGCTGTGCCTTGACACCGGAGAGCAATTCATCCACCCGTGTTGCTATAGGCTGGGAGAAGGAAAATAGCAGCCCGGGGAATACTGACATCTTCTTTTCCATCAATGCTTGCAGCTCCTTGCGATTTTTCGCACTGCGCCACTCGGAGACGGGTTTCAGACCAATAAATATCTCGATATTGGAAACCGGCTCAGGGTCACCGCCAATTTCTGCCCGTCCAATACGCGAAGAAGCATACAGCACTTCCGGGAAGCTCATTAGCTCCTTTTCCAGCTTTTTTGCCACCTTCAGCGCTGTGTTCAGGCTGGAAGAGGGTGCCAGTGTGACGCGCACATTAATCGTTCCTTCTTCCAGTTCGGGTACAAACTCGGTACCCAGCGTGCTTGCCAGCCACAATGCACCGGCAAGCAGCAGTATGGCAATGCCTGCGACCAGCCAGCGCAGTTTGTTTGCTACCTTGAGCAAGGGGCGATAGATGGCTGACAGCACTTTCATAACCGGACTTTCCCGATGCGTGACATGAGAGCGGAACAGCCAGCTTGCCAGCGCAGGAACCACCACCAATGCCACCAGCAGGGAGGCAAGCATGGCAAGCACGATGGAAATGGCCATCGGTTGAAACAGCTTACCTTCCACGCCTTGCAGCGTAAATAGTGGCGAGAACACGATAATAATTATCATCACGGCAAAAAATACCGGGCGTCCCACTTCCTTGGCGGACTCCTGAATCAGCAGTCCGATTCGCTGTTCACCATCACGAGTGTGCGCAGTGAGGCGGCTGAAAATATGCTCCATCATCACCACCGAGCCATCCACCATCATGCCAATGGCAATTGCCAGCCCGCCAAGCGACATCAGGTTGGCAGAGATATTCCAGTAGACCATCAGCATCAGCGCCAGACCAATGGAAATCGGTACAGAAATCAGTACCAGTAACGTGGCGCGAATATTTAACAAAAACAGCATCAGTACGATCAGGATCAGTACAAAAGCTTCCAGCAAGGCTTTGGTCACCGTACCAACTGCCTTGTCTACCAGTTCGGACTGATCATAAAATGGCTGGATGGTCACGCCGTCGGGAAGGGCAGTCTGAATGGCTGGTAATCTGTCCTTGACGCCATTAATGGTGGCGTTGGTATTGGCACCCATGCGTTTGAGTACAATGCCCACCACCACTTCGCCCAGCGATTGGGGTTTGCCAGTGGCATCGCGGTTCATCATGGTCACTGCTCCCTGGCGGATTTCAGCACCAAAAGCGACCTTGGCAACATCGGCAACCCGTACCACATTGCCATCAATCGTTTTCAGTGGAATATTGCGAATATCCGTCAGCCCCTCTGCGCCACTGCGAATCCAGCCGACACCACGAATTACCAGCTGTTCATCATAACGATCCAGATACCAGCCACCAGCATTGCGGTTGTTGGCTTCAATGGCCTGCACAATGTCGTTGCTGTCAAGGTCATACGCCAGTAACTTTTCCGGGTCGATTTGCACCTGATACTGACGCACCTCACCGCCAAACGAGAGTACATCCGTGACACCATCAACGGGCATAATCAGCAGTTTAACTACCCAGTCATTCAGGCTGCGTAGCGCAATAGCATCATATTCAGGGTTGTCGGATTGCAGCATATACTGGAAAACCTGCCCCAGACCGGATGTGTTCGGGCCGATTTCCGGTGTGCCAACGCCTTCCGGAATATCCTCTTTGGCAGCTTGCAGACGCTCAAAGACCAACTGGCGCGCAAAGTAAATATCAGTGCCTTCCTTAAAGACTACGGTAATAACCGACAAACCTGTTTTGGAAATGGAACGGACTTCCTCGACATCGGGCAGGGCATACATCACCGCCTCAATAGGGAAGGTAATCAGTTGCTCGACTTCTTCCGCGGCAAGCCCACGTGCTTCGGTATTGATTTGCACCTGAATATTGGTGACATCCGGAAACGCATCCAGATTCAGTTTTGGAAGGATCATATAGCCTCCCAGCAAAGTTGCCAGCAATGCCAGGATGACGAGCAGGCGGTTTTTGATCCCTGCTTCAATAATGGTATTTAACATGCGTGACTCCTAGTGGTTATGGACTTCAAAGCCACTTTTCGCCAGTTCCGACTGTACGAAAAACGCGCCCTTGCTAACAATCGTTGTGCCAGGCTTCAAGCCGTCGATAATCACCTTGTCGCCAAGCTTTTCCAGCACTTCAATTTCTTTGGGAACGAAGCGTCCTGCTGCTTCTTCCACAAACACCATCCAGTCACCATCGGGGCTGCGCAATACTGCTTCGGCAGGTACTGCCAATGCACGGCGAGTCCCCTTGCTGTCAATTCGGGTTTTTACAAACTGACCCGGAAATAGTGCTGTTCCTGCTGACTGCACTTCGATGCGTACTGGCAAGGTGCGGGTTTTTTCATTCAGCAGGCGACCAATAAAAATAACCTTGCCGGGGATAGCCTGATCCGCTGCCAGTATGGTTGCTTTGCTGCCAATACGGATGTTGCTTGCGTTTTCTGGTTTGATATTGGCTTCTACCCACAAATGATTCAGGTCGCTGATAACAAACAACACATCCTCGGGGTTGACGACTTGCCCGATGACAAAACTGTCCTGAATCACTGTGCCAGCCTGTGCTGCACGCAACTCAAAATGCTTTTGTACGGCCTTGCTGCCGGACTTCAGTAATTTTTTTACCTGTGACTGGCTTTTGCCGTATGCCTTGAGCCGGGCTTCTGCCTGTTCTTTGGCAATGCGCGCTTCGGTATAACGCTTGCCAGAGACAGCATCCGGTCCGAGTGCTTTCAGACGTCGCCAGGTGGCTGTTGCCGCAGCGAGTTCTCCCCTGGCTTCGGCGATGCTGGCAGCTAATTCCGCAGAGCTGGCGGCAAGGTCTGCCGTTGCCAGTACATTGGCGGAAATATCGGTGGTATTGATGGTGTGCAGGGTGACCAGCAGATCCCCTTTTTTCACATGATCACCCGTTTTAACGTGGCGTTTTTCCACCCGGGTGGTGATGGATGGGGATACCTGGAAGGTTTTGTACTGGTTGAGTTTGACTTCGCTTAATGCGGTAATCTGTTTGCTCACAGGTTGCATCTCAAGCTGCATGGTTTCGATACCTGCGCGTTGCATGCGCGCGGCATCCAGCTCTACATCGTTGGCTGCCTCAGTATGTTCGTGCTCATGGTCGTGATCTGCTTCTGCCAGCAGTAGTGGCGGGCTGCACAGTAATATGCCTGCCAGTAAGTAATGTAATTTCAAACGGTTTGCTTTCGTTGTTATTGATAATAAATTCATTGTCTTAATCCTGTATTGTTTTCCAGACTATTTGCCAGCGAGCCATTGTTCAAAGCGGTTACTCACTGCCAGCCAGTCAAACCATGCTTTCCAGACGGTAGCTTTTAGCTCAATGGTGTTTAGTTCCGCCTCGCGTATTTGCTTTAGCTGCACCAGATAATCCGAGGTGCTTAACTCGCCTGCACGCCACAAGCGCAACAGCAGGTGGCTCTGCTTGCGTAGACTGCTATTGGCGACTTTTTGCCAGCTTTGCCAACTGGAGCGATTCAGTTGATAGCGTTGTGCCGCTGCCTGCAGGCGGGCTTTTAGCTGCAACCGCTGGTTCTCAAGCTGGCTTTCTGCGCGGCGTAATTCGGCACGGGCTTCATCGACTTCAGCCTGGTAGTTATTGCGAATATTCAGCGGGATGGAGAGTGTTAGCCCAACCAGTTTGTCAGCATTTTCAGCACCTACCCGCACGCCAACAGTAGGGTCTGCCTTTTGCTCCCGGACACGCAGGCGCATCAGGCTGCGTGCCTGAGCCACACGGGTGGTTGCTGCCTTGAGGGAGGGCAGGCTGGCAAGTAGCGTTTCATAGTGCAATTTGTCTGCCTGCAACGGCGGAGGGGTATAAGGCAAGGAAGGCCAGTTTTTGTTTTGCTTGCCGGTGATTGCCAGCAGTGCTTGTAATTTGCTCGTTAGTGCGGTTTTTGCCTGATTCAGTGTCAGTTGTGTCTGTGTGGTAATCAGACGAATCTGCTCCAGATCCAGCTTGCTGATGTCACCCGCCTTGTACAGCTGGTTTGCCTGAGTCTGTAGCTGATTTGCCAGTGCCAGGCGTTGTTGATGCGCCTGAATCAGTTCGCGTTGCAGCTGATAATCTGCCAGTGCAGAAAATACTTCTGCGATAAACTGCTGGCGCACATTCTGTTGCTCAAATGTACTCACCTGCTGGGCAAGGTAGGCTACATTTTTACGGGCAGCCCGTTTGTTATGCCAGTCAATCGTCTGATTTATGGCAAGTGTTGTTGTATCCACCTTGTCTCGGTTATTGCCCAGACCAAGCCGTTCACCGTCAAGTTCCAGTTCTGGGTTGTAAAGGGGGCGTGAGGCGGCACGGCTCCGCGCCCTGGCAGCCTCCAGTTCTGCCTGGCTTGCCTTGAGGCGGGGATGAGTTTGTTGCAGTTGCTGTAAAAAGAGTGCCAGATTCCTCAATGTAGCTGGCTGCGCTGATGCTGCATGGCTAATGGGTATTATTAGCCATTGCAGCAGAATAAAAATACTGCACGCGACAGTATGCTGAAATTTGCTTTGC
>JALVFC010000044.1 GCA_027030285.1 Thiotrichaceae bacterium
CGTACCTCCGGTAAAGTCCACACCTAACGCCAGACCTCTTACTGCAAGAGACACTATAGAGGCAATAATCAGCAACGCGGACAAAACCAGCGCTACTTTTCCTGCCCTTAAAAAATTAATTTCTCTTTTTTCACTTTTCATAATTTATTTTCCAAAACCAGTTTGAACCTGAGTCAACTTAAATCGCAATTTTTTTCAGTTTCCGTTTACCGTAGATCAAATTAATCATTGCCCGGGTTCCCATAATGGCTGTAAACATGGACGATAAAATACCGATCATCAGGGTGATCGCAAAACCTTTAATTGGCCCGGTGCCAAAGGCATAAAGCACAACAGCTGCAATCAAGGTTGTGATGTTGGCATCGGCAATGGTTGACAGGGCTTTTTCATAACCGGAATTAATCGCAGCATGAGGGGTTAGACCATTACGCAACTCCTCCTTGATCCGTTCATAGATCAATACATTGGCATCTACCGCCATACCTACCGTCAGGACGATACCCGCAATACCCGGAAGCGTCAGCGTTGCTTGCAACATTGACAATACCGCAACTATCAATACCAGATTCAACGCCAGAGCAAGATTGGCAACCAGACCAAACACCTTGTAGTAAATTGCCATAAACACCAGCACCAGCAAAAAACCCAGCATCACAGATTTAAAACCGGCATCAATATTGGCTTGCCCCAGGCTTGGTCCAACAGTACGCTCCTCAACAATATAGACGGGAGCTGCCAACGCACCTGCTCTCAATAACAGCGCCAGCTTATGTGCTTCCTGTGGAGACTCCAGACCTGTCGTCTGGAAACTGGCACCGAACGGCTCCAGAATGTTAGCAACGTTAATTACCTTTTTCTTCACCTCTTTCTTTTTATGCACAGTGCCGTCTTCATCGACCGTTCTTTTGATCTTGGTCTCAATAAAAACAACCCCCATCGGCTGGTTTACATTTTGTGAGGTAAACTCCAGCATGCGCTTGGCACCTTTACCATCAAGGCGCAATGAAACGGAGGGGCTATTGGACTTTGAGTCAAAACCGGCAGCAGCACTGGTAATCTGATCCCCGGAAATAATAACCTCACGGTGTAGCAGTACAGGATTTCCCTGTGCATCCTCATATAACACCATGCCACGCGGTATATTGCCTGTGCTTTTTGCCTGAAATGGATTATGCTCAGCATCAACTTTGTGATACTCAAGAGTTGCTGTCGCCCCTAGTGTATCTTTGGCACGAGCCGTATCCTGTATGCCGGGCAACTCTACAATAATCCGATCCAGCCCCTGCTGTTGAATAATAGGTTCTGACACACCCAGCTCATTCGTCCGATTACGTAAGGTGGTAATATTTTGTTTGAGCGCAAAACGCTTTTTTTCCTGTAATGTTTTCTGGTTAATTTTAACGATGAGAATGGCTCCCCTGGAACCTTCTTTCTCATCAAAATCCAGCTCTCCCGGATTCGTTTTGGCAATCACAGCACGCCCTTTCTTCAAAGATTCTTCATCCTTGAAAACGACTTCCAGATGATCACCTTTAACCAACACCCCCTGATACCGAATCTTTTCTTTTCGCAATGATAAACGAATACTGTCCTTGTAATTGTTCATGGCTTTTTTGATGGCAGCATCCATATCCACTTCCATCAAAAAATGCACACCGCCACGCAAATCCAGCCCCATATACATGGGTTTGGCATGTAGTGCCCTTAACCAGCCAGGTGTTGTTGGTGCCAGATTCAGAGCAGTAACAAACTTGTTATCATCCAGTGTTTCACGTAATTTTTTTGCCGCTAACAACTGCGAATCCGAATCTGCAAACCGGGCGAGAATCTTGTCTCCTTCCAATTTGATGCTTTTGCTGGCAATACCTTGCTCAGACAATGTTGTTTTAACCTTCTCCAGTACCTGTTCAGAAACAACATTCTTGCCAATTGCCGTAATTTGAACGGCATTGTCAGAAGGAAATAAAATGGGTGAAGCATAAATAAGCCCGATTAGCGCAACCAGGCCAATCAATACATACTTCCAGAGAGGATATCGATTCATACGTTCTACCAACAATTGATTTATTTTATAACGGGCATTTAGCTCGTTAGCGCCCAATCAGGGCAAATTGACTTATCAAACCCGATTACAGGCTCTTCATGGTTCCTTTGGGCATGACATTAGAAATAGCATGTTTCTGTACCTTGAGTGTATTGCCCTCAGAAACCCTCATCTCGATAAAGTTTTCACCAATGTTGGTAACCTTGCCAAGAATACCACCACTAGTAACCACTTCATCTCCCTTTGATAATCCACTTAGCAATGCCTCATGCTCCTTGGCGCGTTTTTGCTGCGGCCGGATAATCATAAAGTACATAATGGCGAAAAAGATAGCCACCATGAAAACCAGCTGCAAAGGGTCACCACCGCCTTGTGGAGCACCCGTAGCATAAGCATCTGAAATAAAAAATCCCATCTTCCTTTCTCCTTAAAAGTTACCTTTTGGTGAATTTCAAAATGAAGCTCACACAGTAATTATTGATACTGTTGCACGACCTTAAGCGCAGTAATGCTTGCAACCGACACAGCCATAAACGGCGCATTATGCCACTGTCCACGGAAAACTGATAACTTCTTGCAATTTCTTTTTGCCAGTCAGGCATAGCAATAAGCGATCTATCCCAATAGCCACACCTGAACAAAAGGGCAAACCCTGTTGCATTGCCAGCAAAAAATGCTCATCTACAGGTATCTCCAACAAGCCTGCGCGTTCCCTGCTGCGCTGATCGGCATACAGCACATCAGCGTTTAACTGTGCATCCGTTTGTTCCTGATAACCATTGCCCAGCTCTACCTTGCCCAGATAAACCTCAAAGCGTTGTGCCACAGGCACGTCATCTTTACTTAAACAGGCAAGTGCCTTCTGTTTGGCGGGGTAATCATACACAAAAGTTAAGCAATCTTCCGAAAAAACAGGCTCTATGCAGTGAGTCATTAAAATATCCAGCATCGCTGAGTGATCCAGCTTACCCACCACATCCAGGTTTTTCCTGAGTATGCAATCATGCAATTCAGCCGTGTCAGCACTATGCGGATCAATATCCAGAACTTCAAGGAAGAGCTGCCGATAACTGACAAAACGGGAGATTTTCTGCACATTCGTTAGCAGGCTCAGTAACAGCTCTTCCACCTCCTGCATGAGCTGGTGGTAAGTAAATTGCAGCCGGTACCATTCCAGCATGGTGAACTCAGGATTATGATAACGTCCCAACTCCCCTGCCCTCCAGACTTTACAGATCTGGTAAATATCTCCCACTCCCGCTGCCAGCAGCCGCTTCATGGGATACTCTGCTGAAGTATGCAAATAGCGTATTTGCTCACCAGGCACTCGCACCTGAAAAGACTCAATCGCGGGATCTGTATTCCCTGCCTGGGACAGCGCCGGCGTTTCTACTTCCAGCACCTTGCGCTCATAAAAAAAAGCCCGAATATCATGCAATATTCGAGCTCTTAGCTGTAGTACCTCAATACCCATCAAGTGCCGCGTAGAGACTATGATTTCACTCGTGACACATATTCACCTGTTCGGGTATCAATTTTCAATACCTCTCCCTCTTCGATAAATAAAGGAACTTTAATCGTCGCACCCGTTTCTGTCGTTGCTGGCTTGGTACCACCTTGCGCAGTATCACCACGCACACCCGGATCACACTGGGTAATGGTCAATTCCACAAAATTGGGCGGCGTTACCAGTAACGGCACATCATTCCATAGTGTAACCATAACCGTATCACCGTCTTTTAACCAGTACTTCGCATCACTCACAGCTGTTGCATCAGCTGCCACCTGCTCATAAGTCTCGGCATCCATAAAGTGCCAGAACTCACCATCGGTGTATAAATACTGCAAATCCTTTTCCACCACATCCGCAGCTTCCACACTCTCACCTGACTTAAATGTCTTGTCAACCACCTTACCTGTCTTCAGGTTGCGAATTTTCACACGGTTAAAAGCCTGCCCCTTACCCGGCTTTACAAACTCGTTGGTAATAATGCTGCAAGGGTCACCGTTTAAAATAAATTTCAGTCCACTCTTAAATTCATTAGTGCTATAAGTTGCCATATTTAATCTCTATTTGATGTGTTTGCCCTATGATAACCGGAAACGTGACGAAAAATCAGTCCCCAGAAAAGAAAAGTTTTAAAAAACCATCCCGTTGGCAAACACTGTTATCCGAAGCAGTGCGTGACCCGCTGGAATTGCTGCAACTACTGAACCTGCAACCTGAAAATGCAATGCCAGCCGACTTTAACCCAGAACATTTCCCCCTGCGTGTTCCCAGGGGGTTCATCGCTAAAATGCAAAAAAATAACTGGCAAGACCCTCTACTTAGGCAAGTTCTACCACTTGACGCCGAACAGCGCATTAGCCCAGGCTTTCAACTTGATCCTGTGAATGATCTACATGCCACACAAGGCAAAGGCATGCTGCAAAAATATCATGGACGGGCATTAATCATCACCACAGGAGCCTGCGCCATCCATTGCCGTTATTGCTTCCGCCAGCACTTTCCCTATCACTCAAACTCTGCCAATCCTGCCGAGTGGCAGGCTCTTGTCAGCAAACTAGACGCAAACCCATCTATCAGTGAAGTCATACTCAGTGGCGGTGATCCACTGACACTCAGTGATGCACGACTGGCAGCACTATGCCAGCAAATTACCGACATCCCGCACATTCATACCTTGCGGATTCACAGCCGCTTGCCGCTGGTATTGCCAGAGCGCATAGACGCAAGTTTTTTGCACTGGTTTTCTGCGCTCGACATACACAAGGTGGTCGTTATCCATGCCAATCATGCTCAGGAATTTTGTTCCAAAACTAGCCAGGTACTCAATAAGTTACGACAAAATGGTGCCTTGCTGCTGAATCAAAGTGTATTGCTAAAAGGTATTAATGATTCGGTGACAAGCCTGGTCGAACTCAGTCAGACCCTGCATGCCAACCAAGTACTCCCCTACTACTTGCACATGCTGGATCAGGTACAGGGAGCCGCTCACTATGCAGTGACTGAACAACATGCATTGCAACTCATGCAAGAGATAAGAAACCAGTTACCGGGCTATCTGGTTCCGCGACTGGTGCGGGAAGTTTCCGGCAAACGGTCAAAGAGCCCCATTATCTGACAAATGGGATATGCTATAATGCTCACCGCAGAGCGTCAGAAGAAGATGTACTGAAAAAATAACAATAATAACAATTCAAAAAACCACCATGAAAATTCTATCGCCAAAAACGACTATTTCTAACACTCCGCTAACCGCTGCACAGGCACGGAAATGGGTCAAACTCCTGCCCACCTCAAATTTTGGGG
>JALVFC010000045.1 GCA_027030285.1 Thiotrichaceae bacterium
CTAAAGTCGTTAATGTCAAATGCGGCAACAGACTGACTGACTTTAGGGTCTGGATTTAATGCAGTATCAACGTACAGATGGCTAGACTTGGGGTGTGTCTTGATAAACAGGGATCCGCCACCTTGGCCTTTTAGTGTACGAACTACTTTCCAGGCATTGTCCTTATGTCCTACAGGATCTGTGCCGATAACGGCAACCGTGTTATCTCCCAGATGGCTGGTGGCCCACACGGGTCCAAATTCAGGGTCTACAAAGTTTGCACCACGACCAGGGTGTGGAATTTTGCCAACTTCAATCATTTTCACCAGCTTTCGGTCTTTAGAGTCAATGACTACGATTTTGTTGGATTTATTCGCAGCAGTTAAGAAGTAACGCTGTGTTGAATCCCAGCCACCATCATGCAGGAAGCGGGCTGAGCCAATAGTGGTTACATTCAGGTTATCGACATCTGAGTAATCAATCAGTAGGACTTTACCTGTTTCTTTAACATTCACGATGAAATCAGGGTGCTGGTGTGATGCCACTATGGCAGCAACCCGAGGCTCTGGGTGGAATTCCTGTGTATCAACCGTCATGCCACGTGTGCCAACTATTTTTAGTGGCTCCAGTGTGTCACCTTTCATAATGACGTACTGTGGTGGCCAGTAGGCTCCGGCAATAGCATACTTGTCTTCCATGCCCTTAAATTTGGAGGTTTCTACTGAACGGGCTTCCATACCTATCTTTAATTCGGCAACCGTGCTGGGTTCTTTCATCCACAGGTCGATGAGGTTGATTTTTGCATCACGACCAATAACAAACAGATAACGTCCGGATGCCGATATTCTGGAGATATGCACGGCGTAACCAGTCTTGATCACCTTGACAATTTTTTTGCTATTGCCGTCAATCAGGGCAATCTGTCCGGCATCCCGCAATGTCACCGAGAACAGGTTACTAAGGTCAAGGTTATTCATTTGTTTGCTAGGGCGGTCTTCTGGCTTGACAATGACGTTCCAGGATTGCTTCATTTCCTTCATGCCCCACTCTGGAGGTTGTGGCGGCTCGTGCTGCAAGTAGCGAGCCATAATGTCAATTTCTTTCTCAGATAATTGACCCGAGGTTCCCCAGTTGGGCATGCCTGCGGCAGATCCATAGGTGATCATGGTTTTAAGGTAGGCTGTGCCACGCTTCAGGGTGATATCTGTTGTCAGTGGCTTGCCCGTTGCACCTTTACGCAATACACCATGGCAACCGGCGCAACGTTCGAAAAAGGTCTTTTTAGCAAATTCAAATTCTTCTTTTGTGATCTTTGGACCTTTGGGGTTGATCATATCTTTTGTATCAGCAGGGTTTATAGTCGATTTAGCTGTACCCTCGTATTTATGTTCGGCCTTGGAGGTCATATCCTTGCCAGCATCCGCATGTGCTAGCTGCATGGAAAATGCCATTGCCGTAAGCGTTAACAGCTTACGTGTTGAAATTCGCTTTTGTTTCATATCATCACCACTTGGTTTGAGTTGCTGGGAATTATTTGGATTCCCAGCCAATATAGTGATGCTGGAGTTCGACTCACCTTGACGTATATCAACGGGTTTTTTTTGTTTATTGCACTGTTGATATATATCAGTAAAGAAGAATATGCCTTTATATTCCTGATTAATCCAGGTTAAAAAAGATTGCTTATTGTCATATTTACATCAAAAGTAAACTGGTATAAGCTCCGCACTCTTGCGCATACAGCTTAATAGCGCAGGTAATATCCGGAGAGGTGTCCGAGTGGTCGAAGGAGCACGCCTGGAAAGTGTGTATACGGCAACGTATCGAGGGTTCGAATCCCTCCCTCTCCGCCACTTTTTTGCAAGTCATGGCTTTTCAGTCGATACTGTATTGGCTGACATGCCCACTCTTTTCCAGAAACACTCCTAATACAGGCTTTTTTCAACGATGGCAGAAAAGCCGCCTTATTTCAGACTTTCCTTTTTTTACCTCAGTTATTTTGCTGCTCTGGGCGCTTTTGTTCCGTACTGGTCGGTCTATCTAAAGCATAATCATTTTGATTCCATCGCAATAGGTCAGCTTATGGGGCTGTTTATGTTCAGCAAGTTGCTGGCGCCTCTTATCTGGGGCTGGATCACGGATCATAGTGGTTCACGCCTGAAATGGATACGCATTGCAGCTTTTTTAACAATATTTGGTTTATTGCCGGTTCTCTATCAATCCGGTTATTGGTGGATGGCTGTTGCCATGTTGCTTTTTGGTTTTTTCTGGAATGCTTCCTTGCCGCAGTTTGAAGCCTTGACGCTGAATTATCTGGGTAGTTATACCAGCCGTTATAGCTGGATCAGATTATGGGGCTCGATTGGTTTCATTGCGATGGTTGCGGGTTTGCCATTTGTTTTTAAGTATCAGGGTGTGAATAGTCTACCGGGTGTGTTGCTGTTGCTGTTTATTGTTACCTGGCTGGCCACTTTTGTTATTAGTGAAAAGCAACAAATACACGTCCCTGCATTTTCCAGCGGAAAAATTATTACGGTCATCAGGCATCCTATGGTGATTGCACTGTTTGTGGCTTGTATCCTGCAAACAGCAAGTCATGGTACGTATTACACGTTCTTTAGTATTTATCTGGAAGAGCTGGGCTATAGCAGGGTGTTTACAGGCTGGATGTGGGCTCTGGGTGTGGTTGCTGAGGTTGTCCTGTTTCTCTTTATATACAAACTGGCTGACCATTTTAAAACGTATCAGCTTTTTCAGTTTGCGTTGTTTCTTACTTGTCTGCGCTGGGTTTTGCTGGCGACTCTGGCAGATCATTTGAATATTCTGCTTGTTTCGCAAATACTGCATGCTGCCAGCTACGGACTGTTTCACATATCAGCCATCCAGTTGATCCATGACTGGTTTCCGGGGCGCATGCAAGGTCGCGGACAAGCACTGTATGCGGGCTTGAGTTTTGGTCTGGGTGGTGCGTTGGGTAGTATTATAAGCGGTTATCTGTGGCAATACAGTGGTGCAGCCATGAGTTTCCTGATTATGGCAGTAATGGCTGGTCTGGCATGGTTAGCTGCTATCCTGTTTATCCGCAAGAGTGAGTTATGGAAGGTCTAGACTCTGACAAAATTGCTGCATTACTGGGTGCAGGTTACCCAGGTCGAATTCATGTCTTTGGTGAGCTTGATTCAACCAATAGCTGGTTGCTTGAAAACGGGGCATGTGGAGATTGTTGTCTTGCTGAAAAACAGACTTGCGGAAGAGGTCGGCGTGGCAAGCAGTGGTTATCTCCCGCGAATGGGAATATTTATCTGTCATTGCGTTGGTGCTTTACACACCCCCCTGAGTTGCTGCCGCTACTCAGCTTGCTGGTTGGTATTAGTGTGTGTAAATCCTTGCATGATTCAGGTTTGCGCGGACATGGCTTGAAGTGGCCGAATGATATTCTCGTTGGTGAAAATAAACTGGCGGGTATTCTCGTGGAAACCAGCAATAATATGCAAACGGTTGTTAT
This sequence comes from Thiotrichaceae bacterium, assembly GCA_027030285.1. Lineage (GTDB taxonomy): Bacteria > Pseudomonadota > Gammaproteobacteria > Thiotrichales > Thiotrichaceae > HyVt-477. The sequence goes on from JALVFC010000045.1 coordinate 3,485, forward strand.
TGGTCTGGGTTTGAATGTGTATACGGTCGGTTCAGCGGATGAGCAGAATACCTGGGGTAGTCTGCAACAATTTATGGCTCATGTGCCTGACAGGAATGATTTAATCGCCTCTATTGTAAATGACCTTTATGATTTGTTGAGCAATCTGCCGAATCTGCAATACAAGGATTTTGAAAAAGGCTGGAATCAATGGGATTTGCTCTCTGGTAACAATGTAAGTCTTGTACAGGCTGATAAAAAATATAGTGGCGTTGTTCAGGGGGTTGATTCACTTGGAAGAATACTGTTGCAGCAAGAGCATGGCAAAATCACAGCTTTTTCCTCTGCAGAGTTAAGTTTACGATGGTGATTCTCATAGATGCTGGAAATAGCCGGTTAAAATGGGCGGTTAATGGCAAATCGGATATGCAGGTTAATTATTTGCCTTATGCCGGGACACCATTGCAAACCGTTCAGCAGCTTATCGAAGGGCAGTCCGCCAATATTGATTCAATATGCGTGGTACATGTGCTTGGTGAGGAGTTTGAGCAAGGTCTGGTAGAGTTTTGTAATCACAGGGCAATTTCTTGCAGGATTTTTCATTCCAGTGCGTACTGCTGTGGTGTTAGCAATGCTTATCAGAAACCACAGAAGCTGGGTGCTGACCGATTTGTTGCCCTGATTGCTGCACATCGCCTTTTCTCCGGTCAGGATATTATCGTTGTAGACTGTGGTACTGCCGTCACTATTGATGCACTAGATAAAACCGGTATGCATCTGGGTGGTTTAATCCTGCCAGGCTTGCAATTGAGTAGCAATGCACTTATAAATAACACCCACTTGCAGGCGTCATTTATTAATAAAGAACCTGAACTGTTTGCAAAAAATACTTTAGATGCGGTGAATAGTGGCAGTTTCTATGGGCTATCAGGGGCTATTCGACACATCTACACACTTATGAATAAAAAAGCCTTTGCGCACCCTGCAAAAATGATAATTTGTGGCGGTGATAGTGCTTTAGTTGCTGAAAATCTCATGGAAGATAATGGTTTTTCTGACAAACTGGAAGTAATTCCTGAGCTTGTTATTAAAGGGCTAAACATCATCAATGAAAAACAACCGGGATAAACAATGCGGAATGTGATTGTTGCACTTGTCGCGCTGAATGCCTTGCTCTTGCTTGCTATTTTATTCGTTAACCTCAACGAAGGCGCGCCTGTGCCAGTGACTGAAGCAGGAATACCGACCTTGACGGTATTACCTGACACTCCTGGCAACAAGTACTCAGCGGACAAGGCAGAAGGGGCTAGTAGCTGTTTTACTATTGGTCCTTACTACAGTGAGAAAGCAGCGCAGCTGGTGGCTGGAAATATCCGAAGTGCTGATCTGGCGGTAACTATCCGCAGCATGAATACCCGCGAGACTCTTAACTATCTTGTTTATATTGCTAATATTCCGAGCTACGAAGCCGCAAAGAAAATAGCTGAAGATCTCAAACAACAGGAAGTTGGTGAGTTCAGTATTATTAAGGAAGGACCTTACAAAAACACCATAACCTTAGGATTTTTCAAGAATCTCGACAGAGCCAAACGCAAGACGGAATATATTCGTTATCTAGGTTATGACGCAAAATATAATGGTCAGAAAGTTACCCGAAAAGTTTTCTGGGTAGACTATGATGAGCCAATGGGTGCGGAGACACCTGCACTTGCCTGGAGTCAGGCAATTGACCCGGCTGCCCATGTCCAAGTCATACCACGAAACTGTGATCAGCGTGTTTGGTATGGTTCAAAAGCATTTGCTAATAGTGCTTATGTCAGTCCGCATTAGTGGATGCTTCTGACTTGTTTAATCCTGCTAATGTTATTCAGCCAG
>JALVFC010000046.1 GCA_027030285.1 Thiotrichaceae bacterium
TTTTTAGCAGTTTTACCACGTTATTACCAGCGTCAATCTGATTTTTGTCAATTAAATAAGATTACCGTCATATTGTAAAATACTGGACTTACCCTATATTCTGAATGCGCAACCGGATACCAATCTATCATGGCGACCTCCTCTACTACTTTGATCAATCAGTTACATCAACAGGGTTTTCTCCATGTGGACTCCGGTTCTATATTGGGGAAATATTGTAACTCATCTGAATTTCAACAATTTCAGCGTAGCTGGAATGATTTGCCTGAAGATAATCATCTACTTGATAATGGCCACTATCGGTTCAGGCGGTATGCTGTTTTTACCAGCATTGACGGCGTGCTAAGCAAATTACCCAAAGAGCCACATTATCAGCCGCGAAAATATAATCATCTACATGGTGGCATTAACCGTTACTTTGAAGAATTAACCGCAGCATCGATTGAAAATCCGATATTCAAGCAGGTGATTAACTGGAATCTGGGGATTATTTCGACAAAAAAATACAGCAACTGGCGCATTCAGTGTCACCAGTTCCGCATTTGTGCGAACCAGTTTGAGCGCGGCAAACCGGCTCCAGAGGGTATACATCAGGATGGTTCCAACTACGTTTTTATTATGTTACTTGGGCGAAATAACGTGCAAGGGGCTGAAAATACCATTCATAACAAACAGGGTGAGATACTTTACAGAACCACATTACAGACCCCCGGTGAGGCTCTGCTGGTAGATGACAAGCGACATTGGCACGGTGTTAGCGAGATTGTGCCTGAGGATAAAAATCAGCAGGGCATAAGAGATGTGCTGGTTTTTACATTCCACGCCATTTAAGGAGTCTTAGTTATCATGAAATATATGCCACGAGTAATAAGCTTGTTGTAGTTCTCGCCACAGTGATGCGGGCAATTTGTAACGGTGGTAGGTGCGCTCACTGGCATTATTATAAAGTGCATCAAGTGAGCGTTTCAGGCTTTCCGGGAATTGCGCATAAGAAACATCGTACTGTTTAGGTCTGGATAACAAGTGTGCAGCCTCCATGGCTTCAACCAGATCAAGAATGCCGTGTGTTGTTTCATCCAGGTGGTCGTTGGCAGCAGGGATAACGAGGGAGTAGCTCCAGCGATTGCGGTAGATATGACTGCGTAAATCATTCAGAAACAGATCCTGATTGGCGATCTGTCCCATATTGGGAATATCATTGGTACTCACATAGCGCCCGTCGAATGTATTTAGCCCCCAATGTCGCCGACGATTTTCCAGTCCGTCTGCCAGACCGACAATAAAAATAAACAGGTCAATCAGTCCGCCCAGTAGTAATGGAGCATAATCCAGAGGTGTGATTTTGGTGGCCTCTGCTTCAGCCTGTGTTTTTCGGGTAAACAGTTTATCCAGAAATGTCTGGGGTAAAATCGCTTTTGGTATTTGCATAAACACAGTGAGCGCACGACTGAGGACTTCGCGATCACTATCCGGATTGAATAATACAACCTCTCGGACTGTGGGCAGGCTTGCAATCTGTTTGACGATAGTTGTGCCTTTAATGTCAATATTCTCATCGGGGCATGCTATAGCAAAACCGAGTGAATCCTTGCCGTCGGTTTTACGGCGATCATACATATGATCACGCAATGTAGATTTGAGATTACTGATTTTACCGCTAGTTTTGTAGTGATTCAGTGTTTGCACGATTTTGTTCATTTTGTTCTGCACTTCATCGGTCGGTGTTTTTTCTTCGACATATGTTTTAAGCAGGTTTTCAAGACTACGAATATTAGTAGAAACATTGTCGTATAAATCCGAGATATCGGCAGATAAAGCTGTAAAAATGCGTGCTTCCTTGTCACGGTAGCGACTTCTGGGGCCGGAATTTGGCGGTGACATATAACCGCAGGTTCCGCCTCGCTGGCGTTCTTCCTCTGCCCTGCGGCGTGAATAGTTAGCCAGCTTTTCGGTATCATTCCTTATCTGTAAGAATGAGTCCTGATAATCAAGAGCGGATTTTTTTATCTCATTGAGCTGGGAAGAAAAATTATCAAAGGCATAACTGTCCGCGCGGAACAGGTTGTAATAAAAACTATAGCTAAAAAAGACGCTGACACCCATCGTGACCAGATACACAAACAGCCAGAGCAGTTTGAGCAGCACCGCGCTATGCAGCATCTCGTACAGGGAAAACAGCAACATCCCCTGTAACACAGTAACAAACAGGAATAAAACAACGATGAAAATCCCCGGTGTTTGGGAAAAGCTGCCGTAGGAGAAACGAATCAGACCATCATAAGTGGTATAGAACGAGATAGATGACAGAACCAGCAAAAAAAGCAGGATAAATGTGTGTGGCTTGTTACTAAGCAGTTTGCTAACCCAGCCTGCTTTATGCTGCTGATCTCTGTGGTTTGTGTGGAGAAATTCTGATTCCATGAAAAGCCCATAACTCAGTAACTTTCAGTCATTTTCCATGAAACAGAATTAAAAATCCAGTACAAATCACTGTGCCAACACAGAAAGATCAGCAATTTCCAGAAACAAACTACGCAACTGATTTAATATGGCAAGACGATTATTTTGCAATGCCCTATCTTCTGCTATTACCATGACATCATCAAAGAAGCGATCAACCGGCTCGCGCAAGCCAGCCAGAGACTGCAAGGCTGCCTCGTAGTCACCTTTTTCAAACAAAGGTCTTACCACAGACTGTTGTTCAGTCAGTGCTTTGTACAGGTTTTTTTCAGCATCTTCCTGCAATAGAGCAGTATCAATATCCGTGTTTGCGGAGCTGGCCTGTTTTTTAAGAATATTGCCTATTCGCTTGTTTGCTGCGGCCAGTGCTTCTGCCTCATTCAACTTGCGGAACTGATCAACCGCCAGCACGCGTTTGTGAAAATCCAGTGGGGTGGTGGGTTTCAGTTTGGCAACAGCTTCGACAACACTGGCTGCAACCCCTTGATCCTTGTAGTAGGCATTCAGCCTTTCCAGAATATAATCAAAGGTCTCATCAACTTTTGCCAGGGCATCAACTTTATCTGCAAGGTTTTTTGCTGCAATGCCAAGCAGCTCTTTCAGATCAAGATTAATGGCGTTTTCAATCAGAATACGCAACACAGCCAGTGCCGCTCGCCTGAGCGCAAAAGGATCTTTGGTGCCGGTTGGTTTCTGGCCGATTGCAAAAATCCCCATCAGTGTATCCAGGCGATCTGCCAAAGACAGAATTCTGCCCGCTTCATGCTGTGGCAACTGGTCGCCAGCGAAGCGTGGCATATATTGTTCTTCCAGTGCATAGGCGACATTTTCATTTTCGCCATCCTGCAGTGCGTAATAACGCCCCATAATACCCTGTAATTTGGGAAATTCACCGACCATATCGGTCATCAGATCACACTTGGATAATTCTGCTGCGCGTTTGGCATCAGCCACGTTAGCACCGCTCATTCTGGCAATCTCACCAGCAAGGCTGGTTACCCGCTGGGTCTTTTCATACAGAGTGCCCAGTTGCTGCTGGAAAACGATATTTCTGGTCGCTTCAATACGTGCTTCCAGTGGTTGCTTTTTATCCTGTTGCCAGAAGAATTCAGCATCACTAAAGCGTGGACGAATGACGCGCTCATTGCCCTCACTTACTTTTTGCACATCGCGGCTTTCGATATTGCTGGTGGTGATAAAGTGCGGTAACAGCTTATGGTTGCTATCGACTACTGCAAAATATTTCTGGTTGTCCTGCATGGTGGTGATCAAACACTCCTGTGGTACATCCAGATAACGCTGTTCAAAATTACCGGCGACGGCAACAGGCCATTCAACCAGTGCCGTGACTTCTTTAAGTAGCTCGGGATCAATAATAACCTTACCGCCCAATGTTTCTGCAACAGCCTCAGCACCGCTTTTCACCTTTTGCAGACGCTTGTCAAAGGAAGCAATGACATAACATTCTTCAAGCTGGAGTTCATAGCTGGCAGGTGATTCCAGCGTGACAGGTTCAGGATGATGGAAGCGGTGACCGCGTGTTTCACGTCCGGCAGATAAACCCAGTACATTGACATCAACGACAGCATCACCAAATAAACAAACCAGCCAATGTGCGGGACGCACGAATTCTGATGTTTTATCACCCCAGCGCATACGTTTGGGGGCTGGCAGCTTTTGCAGAGCATAATTGATAATACCTTGCAGCAGTTCACTGGTTGGTTTCCCTTGTTCCTGTTTGCGGAAAACAAACCAGGCACCTTTATCGGTTTCCAGTTGCTCCAGTTCTTCGATACTCACACCACAGGAACGTGCAAAACCTTCAATTGCCTTGCTTGGCTTGCCATCAGCATCAAAAGCTGCTTTTACCGCAGGGCCTCTGCGCTCAATTTGCTGGTCTGGCTGTTTAACATCAACATCTTGTAGCAAGATAGCAAGTCTTCTGGGAGTGGCAAAAGAAGTCACCTCACCGCAATCAATACGCGCCTGTTGCAAACCCTCCACGATACCCTTGCTAAATGCCTCAGAGAGTACAGGCAGGGCTTTGGGTGGTAGCTCTTCAGTGCCGATTTCAATCAGTAAATCCTGTTTCATGCTGCTTCCCCCTGTGGTTGGCTGACTAATGGGAAACCTAATGCCTCTCTGGAGTCGTAGTAGGCCTGGGCAATAGCGCGAGACAAGGCACGTACCCGCAAAATATAACGCTGCCGTTCAGTTACAGAAATAGCATGACGTGCATCCAGCAGGTTAAAAACATGGGAAGCCGTCAGCATTTGTTCGTATGCTGGTAAGGGTTGTCCGACTTCAATCAGGCGCTGGCTTTCAGATTCACAGCTGTCAAACTGGGCAAACAATAAATCGGTATTTGCCTGCTCGAAGTTATAGCCAGATTGCTCAACCTCGTTTTGATGAAATACATCACCATAGGTGACGATGCCTTGTGGTCCTTCCGTCCACACCAGGTCATAAATACTCCTGGCATCCTGCAAGTACATGGCAATACGCTCCAGACCATAAGTGATCTCACCCGTAACAGGCTTGCACTCCAGTCCGCCAACTTGCTGGAAGTAGGTAAACTGTGTGACTTCCATGCCATTTAGCCAGACTTCCCAGCCCAGTCCCCAGGCACCGAGTGTAGGGGACTCCCAGTTGTCTTCCACAAAGCGAATATCATGTACCAAAGGATCAAAGCCAAGCTGTTCCAGTGATTGCAGATACAACTCCTGAATATTATCGGGAGAAGGCTTCAGCATGACCTGAAACTGGTAGTAATGTTGTAAGCGGTTGGGATTTTCACCATAACGACCATCGGTAGGACGACGACAGGGTTGCACATAGGCTGTA
>JALVFC010000047.1 GCA_027030285.1 Thiotrichaceae bacterium
CGAACAACGCATACCGGAACTGTTAACCTGCGCCGAAGTGGCAAGGATTTGTCATGCAACGCGTAACCTGAAACATCGAACACTGCTACTGACCTGCTACGGCTGTGGCCTGCGCGTCAGCGAACTGGTCACGCTGAAAGTCCGCGACATTGATGGTGAACGGCACCTGCTGCGGGTGGAACAGGGCAAAGGCGCCAAGGATCGACTGGTGGTGATCTCGCCGGGCCTGCTGACGGCGCTACGCGCCTACTACCGGCTCTACCATACCACCCGCTGGCTGTTCGAAGGCGGCGATCCGCACAGACACCTGCACCTCCAGAGCGCCCAGCGCGCCTTCACCAGCGCCAAGCGCCGGGCGGGAGTCGAAAAGATCGGCGGCATCCACAGCCTGCGTCACGCCTACGCCACCCATCAACTCCAGGCCGGCATGCGGATCGACCAATTGCAGCGGCAACTGGGTCATCGGAGCATCCATTCCACCCTGCGCTACGCCCACTGGGTTCCGGACTACCAGCAAACCCAAAGCGCCGGAGCCGACCTGGTCACGGGGTTGGAGGCGCGCCATGGCTGAACCGCTCACCCTGCAAGCGTTGATCAACGCCTATCCGCCATCGCTGGATCATCAACCGTTGAGCATGCAAAAACGCAAGGTCTGCCAACACATCCAGGCCTGCCGAACCCCTGTCATGGGCGGATTAAAACTGCGCTGTGATCACTGCGGCCACGATGCGGCCCAGTATCACGCCTGTCGGGACAGGCACTGTCCCCAGTGCCAGTTTCGCCAACAGACGCAATGGTGTGATCGCCAGCGGGCGCAAGTACTGCCCGTGACCTACCATCATGTCGTGTTCACCCTGCCACACGAACTCAACGGTTGGGTCGAGGTGCATCCCGAAGTGATCTACCGATCCCTGTTCCATAGCGTCTGGGCAACGCTCAAAGCCTTCGGAGAGGACCCCCGACGCCTCAACGGCCAGTTGGGCATGACCGCCGTGCTGCACACCTGGGGGCAAAACCTGATGCGCCATGTGCATCTGCATTGCCTGATCCCCGGTGGCGCGCTCACTCAACAAAACCACTGGAACCCAGCCAAAAGCACCTACCTGTTCCCGGTCAAGGCCCTGTCACGCGTCTTCCGGGGCAAAATGGTCAGCGCATTGCGCCAAGCCCAACAAAAGCAGGAACTCGATCGGATACGGCATCCGCATGAAATTGACCAGACCCTCGACACCCTGATGGAGAAAGACTGGGTCGTCTACAGCCGACACTGTCTGACCCAAACCCGCGGCGTGATCGACTACCTGGGGCGTTATACCCACCGAATCGCATTGACCAACAGCCGCTTGCTGGGGATGCGCCAGAACAAGGTCATATTGCGCTACAAGGACTATCGGGATCAACGCACCAAACAACTGAGGATTGCTCCCGAAGAACTGATCCGCCGGTTTCTGCTGCACGTCCTGCCCAAGGGACTGATGCGCATCCGCCACTATGGGTTTTTGGCCAACTGCTGCCGGGAAAAACGCCTGAGCGTGATCCGCAAGGCCCTGGAAAAAACCGATGAATCAACAACCCGAGATCAGGACGAGAAAGGAGCCAGGGAAAAAGCGCACGAGCCCCCCGAGTTAGTCAGCCCGCCAAAGCCCATGCCCTGCCCGGAATGCAAAACAGGCGTCATGCGAGTCATCGGTGAACTGCAAGCAGTCCCGGACCATCGCTGACCAAACCGGATAAGCGCAACACAACCTGTCGGGAGGCCAGCGTCCGGAACCCCGGACAGGCGTGCTGCGGTCAAAAGCCCGAGAATGGGCTATAATCTTGCGCAAATCGCAAGGGAATAGCGCCAACACAAGGCGATATGGAGTCAATCATGGTCAGGAAGCGACGGCTGTAGCAGCACAAACAGGATGGCGAGCGGGTTGACCCGCGCCGTTAGACCCTGGGTTTGAAAAACAATCCCCTTATAGATAATGAACCAAGTCAGAGCCCCGTGGGCGAACCGGCTTAGTCCAACAGACATTTATGCCTTCATGCTGCGCACGAGGCATAAATGCTAAGATGTTAGCCACTGAACAAGAAGGTATTAGGATACGATGGATCAAAATGTAAGTGCCACTTTATTGCTAAATCTCGTTAATGAAAAATATAAGGTTATAAAGTCGCGTCTGCCTTCCTTGTTAAAAACATTGAGTGAGAATAGCCAGAAGGCCAAACTTGAAGAAAGTAAGCAGCTTTATGAATCAGCCATGGATCTGGCCAATGTCCTAGCGGCATCAGATCGACCAAATTGGTTAAATGAAATTATGGTGTGCACAAGTGAATTCACATCTCAGAACAAAGATCCAAATTCCATAGTATCTGGTAGCAGCTGGAGGTTGCTCCAGAGATTAATGAAAATATATCAACCAGCATTAAGTCATAAATGGGATTTCTCAAACCAAAAAGGCGCGCATCACTATGACTTTGATTCCATTTATCAAAAATATAGAGATGAAAGTGCTATAGAAGAACTTTTTGACTCCTTAATAGAAACATTAGAAAAAATGGTAACTAGTGGTGAGATTGACAGCATTACTGCAATAAACTCATTGAGAGAGTTAATGGAAATATTAGAGAAAAATAAATCTTCATCGTATTTTTCTACAATGGCTTCTTGGGAGTTCGTAAAAAGCTTTACATATAATTTGGTTTGGGAGCAACTTGATAGCATTCCCGGCGTCAAGCCAATAAAAAAGGCTTTTGAGAAAACTATGTCAGATACAGATATTGAGCTTAAGTCATTACATAAAAAAATTGCTGATGAAATGAAGCAAAAGTATAAGGTCACAATCGAGAATGCTTTAACTTACACGAACAATCACAAGCTATTAGAAAAAAACTCAAATGATTCAAATAATGGCTAACAAGGAAATTTCACGCGGACGTCAAAAAGCGTCGTTCGTTCCTCACTATGCTTTTTGCCTCCGGTGAATTGCGGCGTTATGCCCTTAAATCATCTAAATGAACAAACTATCTGACAGTCCAAGCCGAGAGGAAGTACTGAGCTTTCTATCGAAATCTGCAAGTTATGGAAACTTGGGGGCATTTATAGGTGCAGGATTTTCTAAAGCTGTTCTTAATGACGGGTTTAATGATATAGCCTTGTCGTGGGGAGAGCTGCTTGCTGCTGTGGCGGAGTCACTCGACATTGATTATGAGAAAATCTGGAAAGAAGGAGTAGGGTTCCCGGAAATTGCTTCGAAAATATGCGAAATATACAGCCAAGAAAAACGTATCGAATACCATAAAGCCGTCCAACGTGTTAAACAAAAAATAGCTAGTCTAACTAGCTGGTATCCTGACAAAGAGCAACGTGCAGCTTACTCAAGCCATATGAGTATGCTAAATTGCTCTTGGGTGATTACCACAAACTATGATTTAGTTATCGAGAGCTTGCTAACTGGAGCAAGCATACCTTTAGGCCCAAATGATTCACTGACTGCTCCCACAGGAGTGGTTCCAGTGTTTCATCTCCATGGTGTACGAACAAATCCAGATGAAATCATTATTGTTCAAGAAGATTATGTAGGGCTTTTTCGGCCAACTGAATATCGTCAGATAAAGCTAGCCCTGATGATCAAAGAGTCAACTATGTTGATACTAGGTTATGGCCTAGGTGATGTGAATGTACTCACTGCTTTAGATTGGTCAAAAAATGTATTTAGTGGAGAGCCTAAAAACTACCCAAATGAAGTAATTCAGGTAGTCAGAAAAGAAAATCCAGAAGAAGATCCTTATAGAGATAGAAATTCGATAGTTGTCTTGGAGACAAATAGCTTACAGGATTTCTTTGAAGAATATTCTGAAGCCCGAGAAGAGGAGCTTAAAAAGGAAAAGGAAATCCACGAAAATCTGATTAAGTTATCTAAAGAATTGGACAGTCCCAATGAATCGATGATAGAGAAGTTCATTGATAATGGTGAATTTCGACTTCAAGTCCTTAAAACCTTGTCCACATTCTCCAATGACCTTATATCTGGATTTATTTCGTTCATCAATAGATGCATTGATGAAACTTGGTCAAGATCTGAACCAAATGGCGCTTTTCAAGGTTACGCAGATAATCTATCGATGATTCTTGATGTTCTTACAACATTTTCGATAAAACAAATCCCGCCCGCACTATTTGAAACGGCGGCTTATGCATTACAGCGTGTAGGTTATTACGTAGGTAGTGAACCAGGCCAGTCGTTTGAAGCAAACCGTGTATGGAGTAGTCGCAAAGGAGAGCTTTCTGCAGATATGGTAGCGGAGTTGAAGGATTTCGCTAAACAACATCATTACATTTATCTTAAAAGGTTATGTCAAAGTATATAAGCATAACGAATAAGGTTACGAGAAAGGGGTCAAGTCTCAGATTAACGCCTCTCAGCTTGGTCGCTAATCGGGAATTCTGGCGAAGAATCGAGGACACCCAAATTTCCTCAGCAGAAATGTGAAGGCCCCACTCACCCAATAGCCTGAATTCCCCGAAAATGGCTAAAACAACAAGAACCCGCCATGACCATCCCTCGCAAGAACATCGTCGATAAATCCACCTCCGGCTTTTACCATTGCACCACCCGCTGCGTGCGCCGCGCCTTTCTCTGCGGGGAAGATCCCTATTCCGGCGAGAACTACGACCACCGGCGCGAGTGGATCAAGTCGCGCCTGCTGGTTCTCGAGTCGATCTTCGCTGCTGACCTGTACGCTTACGCGGTGATGTCCAATCATTACCATGTGGTTCTGTTCATGGATTTGGAGCGGGCGAGGAGTTGGTCGGATGAGGAGGTCGCCAGGCGCTGGCTGACGCTTTGCCCGCCCCGCATGGCGGTGAACGAGAATCCAGAGGCGCCGGATCAGGCGGGGTGTTTCGATACTTTCGTTCGGGAGCTGGCTGGCGATGCGGAGAAGATTGCGTTGTATCGGGAACGGCTCTGTGATCTGAGCTGGTTGATGCGCTTTCTGAACGAGTACATTGCTCGCAAGGCGAACCGGGAGGATCGGACGAAGGGGCGATTTTGGGAGGGGCGCTTCAAGACCCAGGCGTTGCTGGATGAGGGGGCGGTGCTGGCTTGCATGGCCTATGTGGATTTGAATCCGGTTCGAGCGGGTATTGCCGATACGCCGGAGGAGTCGGAGTTCACCAGTGTGAAGCAGAGACTGGAGTGCGTGGCGGCTGGCGGTCTGGAGGAGAAAACCCTGACGCCGGTGACGGGAACCTCTCATTCTGATGACGCCGGGAACGCGCACATTCATACCGCCCGGATCAATGCGATT
>JALVFC010000048.1 GCA_027030285.1 Thiotrichaceae bacterium
TGGAGAGATAATAACTCTGGTTGCAAAGGAGCCTGTCAGCGAGTAGAAACCGAGAACCTGATGAGGGCAACCGTCAAAGACTTGTGTAACGATAAAGAATGCCAGGATATGGTGTTATTACACGGCTTGCAAGGCTGGGTTGATAGCAAAACAGGCGATATGTTGGTGGTCTTGCACAAAAAAGGCAATCATGGGCCAGCGTATTATTTGCGTTATCCACCTGAGTTTGAGAAATTCAAGCCAGTGTGCAGAACCAATCAGCTCCAGTCATGTAGCAATGAAGAAATTCGTAATGCTTATGATAATATCATTTTATATACCGACTATTTTTTAACGCAAACCATTAAATTGTTGAAAGGCAATGCAGACAAGTACAACACCGCAATGATGTATATGTCGGATCATGGTGAATCACTGGGGGAGAAGAACCTGTATCTGCATGGAATGCCCTATGCACTGGCACCAGATTATCAGAAACACATACCTTTTATAGTCTGGTTATCAGATGGCTATATGCAGACTTACGGGATCAACAAATCCTGTATGCAAGCAAAAAAAGATACCAGTGTCTCCCACGACAATCTGTTTAGCTCCATACTAGGCTTGCTGGATATTGAAACCAGTGTGTATGACAAATCGCTGGATATCTTTGCTTCCTGTCGTTCACAACCATGAGTAAGCGCCGCTACTACCGACACCTTATCGGTATCGCCATGATCCTGGTACTTGCTTTACTGGTTGATGTCAGTGGGCTGGATTTGTGGCTGGCGAAGCAGTTTTACCACTGGCAGGGAGATCAATGGGCACTGCGCTATGGCTTTATTACCGAGACAGTTTTGCATAAAGGTGTCAGGAAAACACTGGTACTGCTTACCCTGCTCCTGTTGCTGATAGCGATTGCGAGCCACTGGCTGCGACGCATCAAGCATCTGCAACGCTGGTTCTGGTATCTGCTTGCCTGTTTTGTCACCACGCCACTATTGGTTGCCATCGCTAAAAAGTTCACACACATGGACTGCCCCTGGGATGTCGCTGTACTTGGTGGCAAATACCCTTATCTGCATCTGCTACAGGCACATCCTGGTAGCTGGCCGTATGGGCATTGCTTTCCTGCCGCCCATGCCAGTGGTGGCTATGCATTGATGGCGTTATTTTTCTTCTGTCATGCCAATTGTCCTCGCTGGCGTATTCCTGCATTGCTGCTAGCGTTTAGTATCGGTGTCATCAGTGGTTTCACCCAGCAGCTACGTGGGGCACATTTTTTATCACATGACTTATGGACGATTGCGATTGCCTGGCTGGTATCAGTCACCTATCTTTTGTTGCTATTTCCTGAAAAATCAGTCACTGCTTAGCTGCAAATATCCATAATTCCGGGCAAGAAAAATTCACTGATCATAATCGGTTTGGCAGCACCATAGAACAAGGATCGCCTGCCATAGAGCCTGGCAGGAGTGCGCGTGACATTTCGGCAGGCATTGCCAAAGTTCGGGTTTTCCGAGTTCATGGCACACCACTCAATTGGGCTACGGTTAAGTTGTGGATCCGAGAAAATCTTTTCGCCCAGAGGTCGTTCTCCCATATTGTCCAGATCCTTGAAGCGGTCACTAATCGCCCTGACAGGGATAAGGCTACGGGCATAGACAACGGGGATTTCGTCGCAATAGAGCTGGACTTCCCTGTCGATGAGCTGTTTGTTGTCTGCCAGTTCCAGTAATGTACTTTCATGTGGAAAGGCTTTGCGTTCCCTTTGCTGGAGAAGGTGGACCGAAAAGCTGTTACAAAGGTTGCGCAGTTTGGCTGTCAAAGAGCCTGTATCAATTAACCAGCTATGCAATTCCTGTGGAATCAGATTTTGTGTGTGAGGAGTAAGTGGTTGCCAGTTGTTAGTGTTCACTGCTCGCTTGCTCTTGAGTTTTGTTGCTCTTCCTGTTCTTTATTGTCTTCATTATTTTGGGGTTTAAAATCCAGCTCGGGATAGAGTTTGTCAATGTCCTGAATCTCTGCCAGTGGGGGCATTTCATTGAGGGTTTTCAGGTTGAAGTAGTCCAGGAACTGGCGTGTGGTGCCAAACATGGCGGGTTTGCCGGGGACTTCCTTGTGACCGATAATGCGTATCCATTCGCGTTCCTGTAGCGTCTTGATAATGTGAGAGCTGACGGCAACACCGCGAATTTCTTCAATTTCGGCACGGGTGATGGGCTGGCGATAGACAATAAGAGCCAGGGTTTCCAGCAGGGCGCGGGAGTACTTTTTGGGTTTCTCTTCCCAGTGTCGGGAGACCCATTGCTTATATTCTTCACGGGTTTTGTAACGGTAACCGGAGGCGGTTCTTACCAGCTCAAAGCCGCGTTCCCTGGTTTCTTCTTCGAGTGTTGTCAGGGCTTCCCGAATGTCATTACTGTTTACCACATCTTCAGGACGAAAATACTGGATCAGCTTGTCAACAGGCAGTGGCTTTTCGGCGCTTAGCAGGATGGCATCGAGTGTTTTTTTGAGTTGCTCAGCTTGCATGTTGCGTTTGCTCCATTAGTCGGTGGCTTGTTGTGCTGCCTGAATATAAATGGGTGCATAAGGTTCGGATTGTACAATGTCTGCCAGCTTTTCTTTCAAAAGCTCCAGCAGTGCAATCATGGTGACGACCACCCCCATGCGACCTTCTTCCAGGGTAAACAGGGAGTGAAATTCCACGAAGGAATCGGTTTTTAACAGTGCCAGCATATTACTCATGCGTTCGCGTACCGAGAGTGATTCCCGCTGAATTTCGTGGCTGATACTCATATCGGCACGCATCAGGATGTCTTTGAAAGCTAGCAAAATCTCGTGTAATTCTACGTCGGGTTGCGGGGTTTCTTTTTGTTCACGCACTGCTTCTACATTGCTGCTCCAGTGATCACGCCTATCCCGGGGTAACTCGTCTATGTTCTCAGCAGCCTGTTTAAAGCGTTCATATTCCTGCAAGCGTCTGACCAGTTCAGCACGGGGGTCATCCTCATCTTCAGTTTCTTCGTGACGGGGAAGTAACATGCGTGACTTGATTTCTGCCAGCAGTGCAGCCATAACCAAGTATTCTGCTGCCAGATCCAGCTTTATGGTACGCATCATTTCCACGTATTCCATATATTGCCGGGTGACTTCTGCGATGGGAATATCAAGAATATCCAGGTTCTGTCGTTTGATCAGATACAGCAACAAATCCAGTGGGCCTTCAAACGTATCCAGAAAAACTTCCAGTGCCTGTGGGGGGATATATAAATCCTCCGGTGGCGTGGAGACTGGTTTGCCTTCGACAATGGCAAAGGGCAGTTCGGCCTGTTTGGGTGGGTGGCTGTGCATCCTGAGTCTACCCTGGTTAGCGCGAGAACCGCATGGCTTTGATGACTTCTGCCATGGTTTCAGCGGCAATTTCCTGAGCTGCTTCGCTGCCCTGGTCGATAATAGTCTGTAAGTAGGCGCGGTCATTCTCGTAGCGTCTGGCGCGCTCTCTGATTGGTTCCAGCTCAGCCTGGACTGCATCAATCAGTGGTTGTTTGCAATCGATGCAACCAATGCCGGCAGTGATGCAGCCCTGTTTAACCCAGTCGTGTGTTTGCTCGTCGGTATAGACTTCATGCAATTGCCAGACCGGACATTTTGCCGGGTCGCCTGGATCTGTGCGGCGTGCCCGGGCGGGATCTGTAGGCATGGTTTTAATCTTTTTCGCAAGCTCGTCGGCTGGTTCACGCAAGCCAATGGTGTTGCCGTATGATTTCGACATTTTCTGGCCGTCGATGCCCGGCATTTTGGAGGCTTTGGTGAGTTTTGCGTCAGGCTCTGGCAGGATGACTTTGCTGATGCCTTCCAGGTAGCCAAACAGGCGATCCCTGTCGGCTATGGAAATATTTTGCTGTGCTTCAAGGAGTGCACGAGCCTTGTTCAAGGCTTCACTATCACCTTGTTCCTGATAGGCTTTGCGCATACTCCGATAGAGTTTGGCATTTTTCTTGCCCATCTTGCTTATGGCCTGTTCGCAGACTTCTTCGAAGCCTGGCTCCTGTCCATAAAAATGATTGAAGCGGCGTGCGACTTCGCGGGTCAGTTCGACATGCGCTACCTGATCTTCACCGACCGGAACGAGCCCTGCCTTGTAGATGAGTATATCGGCAGCCTGTAATAGTGGATAGCCGAGAAAGCCGTAGGTGGTCAGGTCGCGTCCTGTCAGTTTTGCTTTCTGGTCTTTATAACTGGGTACACGCTCCAGCCAGCTTAAGGGGGTCATCATGGATAGTAAGAGATGTAATTCTGCATGTTGTGGAACATGTGATTGTACAAACAAGGTGGCTGCCGAGGGGCTAACACCTGCTGCAAGCCAGTCAATCAGTAGTTCTTCAACACTTTCGGCAATACCCTGGGGAGTTTCATAATGGGTGGTCAGTGCATGCCAGTCTGCAATAAAGAAAAAGCAGTCATAGTCATGCTGCATGTCTACCCAGTTTTTCAGGACACCATGGTAGTGTCCAAGGTGGAGTTTGCCAGTGGGACGCATGCCAGAGACGACACGAGGGGTATTTTGTGAAGGTGCTCTCATTGTTGTTTTATCTTCTACTTGCAAGTTAAATAGTCAGGGGTTCAATGTCCAGTCAGCCAGCTAATATCTCCACCGCCTTTGCGCAAGACTTCTGGAGGTGATTGCATCAGGTCAATCACGGTGGTGGCCTGGTGTCCACTATACCCACCATCGATGATTAAATCGACCTGGTGATCCAGAAAAAGCTGGATCTGGTAGGGGTCGGTCATGGGAAAGTCATCATCAGGCAGGATGAGTGTGCTGGAAATGAGGGGCTGGTTAAGTTCTTCCAGCAGTGCCAGGGCAATATTGTTGTCTGGAATGCGAATGCCTATGGTTTTACGCTTTGGGTGTTTGAGGCGGCGCGGGATTTCGCGGCTGGCTTCCAGTATAAAAGTATAGGCACCTGGTGTGTGTGCCTTGAGCAGTCGGTAATTGATGTTATCCACTTTTGCGAATCTGGATATTTCGGATAAATCCCGGCACATCAGGGTAAAGTGGTGGTGCTTGTCAACCTGGCGAATGCGCCGAATACGGTCAATGGCTGTTTTATCATCTAGGTGACAACCTATGGCATAGCTGGAGTCTGTTGGATATACCGTGACACCGCCGCGTTTGATGATCTCTACTGCTTGCTGGATAAAACGTGGCTGTGGGTTGTCTGGGTGAATGTATAGGATTTCGCTCATATATTTGTTTGCTGTTTTTATTATGTATAATCACGCCCCATTTCAGGGAAGCGAATTGGGAGTATAACGGGTAAAGGATTACATAAAATTAATGTCGGTTTGTGTAGGGCGCTCTATTCTATATCAGGTCTTTCTGCTAAAGTAGTACCTTTTAGGTTTTGCACAGCTTGTGCCGTTGCTACCATGAAATTTCTGTTTGATTTTCTCCCTGTCGTGCTTTTTTTTGTAGCTTACAAGCTGTTTGCCAGTTTGCCACCTGATCTGGTGCAGTTAGCTAACCAGATCCCTGTGGTATCGCTTTCCCAGCAGCAGCCAAAGGACGCCATTATTTTTGCAACACTGATACTGGTGGTTGCCAGCATGTTGCAAAATGTCTTTCATTGGTTGCTGTACAGGCGGTTTGAAAAAATGCATCTAATTTCATTGGGGATTTTACTGGTTTTTGGTTCTATGACTGTGGTTTTAAAAGATCCAGATTTCATTAAATGGAAGGTTAGCATTTTTAACTGGATTTTTGCTGTTGCCATGCTGGGGAGCCTATTCATCGGTCAAAAAACGCTGATAGAGCGTATGTTGTCTCACGTCATCGTTGTACCAGCTGAAATCTGGAGAAATGTAACACTCATGTGGGCAGTTTTCTTTATTACCATTGGTATTCTTAACTTGGTAGTGGCGTTCTATTTTCCTGGAGAGAATGATAAAAACTGGGTGAACTTTAAATTATTTGGAATTTTTGGTCTGACAATTGTCTTTATGATTGCCCAGATGATTTATCTGAGTAAATATGCAGAAGAAGACGAAGTTTCCAGAGAGGTGTAAAAACAGGTATGTTATACGCTATTATTGCTGAAGATATAAAAGATAGTCTGGATAAGCGTCTGGCTGCACGTCCGGCTCATCTTGAGCGATTGCAGCAGCTTCAGGATGAGGGAAGACTGGTTCTGGCAGGTCCGCATCCTGCTATTGATGCAGAAGATCCAGGAGCGGCTGGTTTTTCTGGCAGCTTGATTGTTGCCGAGTTTGCATCACTTGAATTAGCGCAGCAATGGACAAATAATGATCCTTATCAGGCTGCTGGTGTCTATGCGAGAGTAACGGTTAAGCCGTTTAAGAAAGTATTTCCTTCAGGAGTTTCATAAGAAGGAATATATCCAATTTAACAAAGCAAGAAGAGATAAAAAATAAAATGAAACACACAAATTATTTACTAGGTTTTGTAATCAGCTGCTCGCTGGTAACTGCTACAGCGTTTGCAAAAGATGAAAAAGTGGTAGCCGTGGTGAATGGCACACCTATTTCACAGGATGCGCTGGATGCATATTTGTCAGTAGTGAACCGTTCTCGTCCTTCTAAAATTGACCCTAAAACGGCTCTGGATGATCTGGTGGTGACTGAGCTTGCGCTTCAGCAAGCAAAAAAAGATGGCTATGATCAGCGAGATGATGTGAAGCAAAAGATTAAAGAAGCATCAAAAAAGATTTTGTTGACAACCTGGACTAGAGAGAAAAGTGAAGCCATCAAGGTTAGTGATGATGAGATAAAGGCTGCTTACGACAAGCAGATGAAAGATCAGGCAACAGACGAATATAAAGCAAGACATATTCTGCTGAAAACAGAGGACGAAGCTAAAGCGGTTATTAAGGAATTGCAAGGTGGTGCTGACTTTGAAAAGCTGGCAAAAGAAAAGTCTACTGGACCATCAGGGCCTAACGGCGGCGACCTTGGCTGGTTTAAGCCACAAACCATGGTGCCTCCGTTTGCCAAGGCTGTAGAAAGCATGAAAAAGGGTGAAGTCAGTAAGGAACCTGTAAAGACCAGCTTTGGTTGGCATGTGATTAAGCTGGAAGATAAGCGTCCGGTTAAGCTCCCCGATCTGAATACCATGAAGCCACAATTAAAGCGTATGCTGGTACAGGAAAAAATGATTGCTTATATCGATTCCCTGAAAGATTCTGCTGATATTAAAGTGATGTTGCCTGAAACCAAGTCTGCTGACGCAGGCAAGGATGGCAAAAAGGGTGAAGCTAAAAAAGCTGAGTAGTCAATAAGCAGTTAATTAGCAGACGAGAAGACAATTATGCTACAAGCTTGGAAACAGTTGTTAGAAGACTCAGGAGCAGAGTTTGCTGATGGCAAGCTTGTTTCCTATGGCAATCCTGAGCGTGAGCGCCGTATCCCGCCGCAAGGCGATATTATTTGTGATTTGTCACATACTGGCATGATCCGTGTGCAGGGCGATGATGCAACTGACTTTCTGCAAAACCAGTTGACCAATGATATTAACGAAGTTAGTGAGTCTCGTGCACAACTGAGCGCCTGGTGTAACCCTAAAGGTCGTGTCATTGCTACATTTCTGGTTCATAAGCGTGCCGGTAGTTACTATCTGGCATTGTCTGCTGACCTTGTGGAGTACGTGCTAAAGCGTTTGCAGATGTATGTGCTGCGCTCGAGAGTCGCTTTGGAAGATGTTAGTGAATCCCTGGTGCATTTTGGTTTTCTGGGCTCACATATTCTGGAAGACTGGGATGCCTGTTGCGATGGTGAGCTGCCGACTGTGGATTACGATGCGGTTGTCGTTGATGGTATCAGTATTATCAAGGTTCCTGCTATGGTGCCTCGCTACGAAGTAGTAGGTGAATTTGAAACTGCTTCACGGCTATGGCAAAAGCTGAATGTTAGGGCTGCCCCTGTTAATGGCGACGCATGGGTGTATTTGAATATTGCCAGTGGCATTCCCGTGGTGAACGCGACAAGCAAGGAAGACTGGATTCCACAAATGCTGAATTTACAGGCTATTGGTGGGGTCAGTTTCAAGAAGGGCTGCTTTCCCGGGCAGGAGGTGGTCGCGCGTGTCAAGTATCTGGGGAAAAATAAGCGGCGGACTTTTCGACTGCAAATAGACTCCGATAGCATGCCAGAAGCAGGTGACCTGGTGCTGGCTGAAGATGAGTCAGGGGCTACGCAGGAAGCAGGCAAGATACTCAATGTTGTGCTAAACCCTGATGGCAAGCTCGAAGCCCTTGCAGTTTTAAAAATCGACCTTGCAGAGAAACCGCTAATGCTGGAAGGAGGTGCTCCAGTCAGGGTGCTTGAACTGCCTTTTACGGTTGATGAATAAGATGATCTGCTCGGTAGTACGGAATGAGATCTGGGCAATGTAACCCTTACCGCAGTTTCAATGCGCTACTTTTGGTAATGGTAACGGCATTGTAAAATAATTACGTCACCTTCGTTTATCATGTAAACAATACGATGCTCTGCTGTTAATCGTCTAGACCAACATCCAGATAATAAGTGCTTTAATGATTCAGGTTTACCAATCCCTTCAAAAGGTGAACGCTCAATGTCTTTAATCAGGCTGTTTAACCGTTTCAAGGTTTTCTTATCGGTTTTTTGCCAATACAGATAATCGTCCCATCCCTGAGGCTCGAAACAAATCATTCTTCTACGTACCTTCTCAGCTTACACTCGTGTTGTCCGGTTTCTACGCGCCTACTTGGATGTAGGGAGGGGCGAGAGCAGGACGCAGTAGCTTGAAAGTGCTCATAGCTCATATAAGCTTATAGACTCCGCGCTTTCGGCTTGAATTCGAGTTGCGGATTACGCTGATAGTTACTCTTCTATCAAGTCTTTTTCTAGTAGTGCTTTACCTGCTTTCACATTCGCAATTGAATCCAAAAGCCGTTTAGCGTTAGCAGGTGAGCTTAATAAATGTTCTGTTTCTTTCCAGGAATTGTAATCATCCAGCGACATAAGCACGGAGCTTTCGCCACCGCGCCTGGTTATAATGATTGTCTCCCTATCCTCTATGGTTTTATCCATCATGGATGCTAGATTGTTTCTTGCTTCTGAATAAGTCACTGCTTGCATGGAATACCTCACTTGTTCAAGTTATTGTACAAGTATAGCAGATGTTTCTATTATTCATAGAATCCAGCCAGAGATTCAGAGCATTTACTTTCCTATACAGAATGAGCTGAATATTTCCCCAAGCAAGTCATCCGGGGTGAATTTTCCGGTAATTTTACCTAGCGCATCCTGAGCTATTTTCAGCTCCTCGGCTAATAGCTCGCCTGCATTAAACTCCTTTAACTGTATTTCTCCGCGCTCTACTGCCTCGCGGGTTTCATGCAATGCCTGTAAATGACGGCGACGCGCTATAAAGGTGGATTCTGCTTCTGCCTGGTAGCCCATGCGCGCTTTCAGGGTTTCTTTTAGTTCATCCATTCCCTGTGAATATTTAGCAGAAATATACACGGCTGTTTCACTGCTTTCTGGAAGGCTCTCCAGCAGGTCAGTTTTGTTGAATACTTTAAGTATGGGCAGATGCTCAGGTAGTTTGTCCAGTATTTTCCGTTCGCGGTCTCCCAGACCTGTTTGTGCGTCCATTAGCAAAAGTACCAGATCTGCTTTTTCGATTTCCTGCCAAGCACGTTCAATACCAATTTGCTCAACTGGATCGTTGCTGTCACGCAAGCCCGCGGTATCCACAATATGTAGGGGCATGCCGTCAAGATTAATGGATTCACGCAACACATCGCGAGTAGTTCCTGCAATATCAGTGACAATGGCGCTGCTTTGTCCTGCAAGTGCATTGAGCAGGCTGGATTTGCCAACATTGGGTTTGCCTGCAATCACTAGGTGCATGCCGTCACGCAACAGACTGCCCTGTCTTGCAGTTTGTTGTAGGTGGTCAAGTTGCTGTTTGATATTGTGGAGTTTTTTGCTAACTGCATCATCTGCCAGAAAATCAATTTCTTCATCAGGGAAATCCAGAGCTGCTTCAACATACATGCGAAGTGCTATTAGTGCTTGCAGGAGTTCATTAACCTGCGAGGAAAATTCTCCCTGTAGTGAACGAATAGCTGAACGAGCTGCCTGTTCGGAGCTACTATCAATCAGGTCGGCAATGGCTTCTGCCTGAGCCAGATCCAGTTTGTCATTCAGAAAAGCACGTTCGGAGAATTCCCCAGGGTTTGCCATTTCAGCCCCCAGTTCGAGGCAACGGCGTAATAGCATATCCAGCACAACCTGCCCGCCATGCCCCTGTAGCTCGAGGACGTCTTCGCCAGTAAAAGAATGCGGGGCAGGAAAATAAAGTGCCACACCATCGTCTAGCGTTCGCTGCTGGGCATCCAGGAAGTGCCTGTAAGTCGCTTTGCGGGGTGTGGGCAGAATGCCCAGGATCTGTTTTGCTATCTCAGGTACTTTACTGCCGGATATGCGGATAATGCCAACGCCACCACGACCACTGGGGGTCGCAATGGCGACAATAGTGCTGCTTGGTGTGTTAGCTGTCACCGATTATTTTTTTATTGATATACCACTGCTGGGCAATGGAAAGGATGTTGTTCACCAGCCAGTATAGTACCAGACCAGCGGGGAAGAACAGGAACATCACGGTAAAGACAACCGGTAACCATTGAAAAATCTTTTGCTGCATGGGATCCATCTGTGGTGGATTCAGCTTTTGCTGTAACCACATGCTGGCACCCATCAATATTGGAAGCACCAGGAATGGATCCATTACGGAAAGATCTTTGTACCAGCCGATCCAGGGAGCCTGACGTAACTCGACACTTTCCTGTAACACCCAGTACAGTCCCATAAACACGGGAATCTGTATCAGCATTGGCAGGCAACCACCCAACGGATTGATCTTTTCCTTGCGATAAAACTCCATCATCGCTTTTTGCTTGGCTTGCGGGTCATTTTTATAACGCGCCTGCATTTCTTTCATTTTTGGAGACAGTTTCTTCATTTTCGCCATGGATTTGTAACTCATGGCAGATGGATAGAAGAAAATCAGTTTAATGGTGATGGTGACAAATATAATAGCCCATCCCCAGTTACCAAAAATGCCGTGCATAAATTTCAGCAACCAGAAAATTGGTTTTGAAAATACGGTGAAAATACCGTAATCAACGGTCAGATCCAGACCTTTGGCGATTTTTTCAAGATGTTCCTGGATTTTTGGACCAACATAAAAATTACTTTTAAAAGTGTGGCTAGCGCCTGGTGCAACATCCACAAGAGAGGTCTTCAGTCCCATGATGTAGTTTGGTGTGTCACCATTATTAATGTATTTACTGTAGAAGGTGTTGGTTTGGTGTTGCGGTGGTACCCATGCACTCACGAAGTAGTGCTCAAGCATAGCAACCCAGCCACCTTCAATTTTTTTGTTGAGGCGCTCATCCGGATCATCAAAGTTACTAAATTTCAGCTTCTCATATTTGTATTTGCCATCATCGAAATCATAAAAGGCTGGCCCAATGTAGGACTGGACATTTCCAAAACCTCCTGCAGATTTTTTCAAAGGCCCATGACGAATCTGGCGATATTCAAAGCCAGACCAGAGCTGGTTAGACTGGTTTTTGACTTCATGCTCAACTGAAACCAGAAATTCACCGCGCTTAAAAATGAAGCGTTTAGTGACCGTGATGCCAGTAGGTCCAGTCCATGTGAGTGGGATAATCAGGGTGTCCTCGCCATCTTTTAGCGTGTATTCATTGCTTGGAGAAGAATAAACAGCATAGTGGTTAGGTGCCAGGTCTGAACTTTTCTGACCAGCTATTTTTTTATGCCCCAGTCCGGATTGAGCGGAATATTGTTTGGCTCTGTCAAGAATGATTACGGGAACATCAGGTTCATCAATGCTGACGGGGTAGGTCGGTAAGCCGACCTGTTCAATATCACCACCACGAGTGTTAATTTCAAACTGTAGTGTGTCGGTTTTGACCTTGATAATGCTACCACTTGTAACCGTTGAGGTAGTGCTTTGTGGAACACTGGAGTCACTATCGCTGGCTGCCTGCTGTGGCACATCAGCTGCACCCGTGCTACTGGCAGACTGTGAATTTGCAGAGGCTGAGGTGTTTGAATTGGCTTGTGCCTGAGGTTTTGGGGCGTGATCTTGCTGCCATGCAGACCAGATCATAAACCCTAGAAAAACAAGCGTGAGATAGAGTAGGGGACGTTGTTGATCCATTATGTTATTTGCCTCAGGGTTGCCTCAGGGGGCTGGGGTTGCCCCAGTTTTTTACCTATAAAGTACCACTGTTTTTCGATATTTTGAAAAACGTCTGAATTGTCTATGTTGAGTATCGCTGGACGACACATCACAACAAGGTCAACCGCAGGAAGTATTGTTTGATTAGCCCGAAAGCTTTCTCGAATAATGCGTTTGATTCGGTTGCGGTCAACGGCACGCTTAGCACATTTTTTTGAGACTGCCATGCCAAGTCGAGGGTGCTTGAGCTGGTTTTCTCTTGCCAGTACGGTTAGGTACTTATTGCCAAAACGCGAAGAGCCAGCAAAAACCCGTTGATACTGTACGGCCTCAGTGAGTCGTAAGTGTCGCGGAAAGGTTGCTGGCTCAGGGTTTTGATCCACTCAGATGCTATCTAGCTAATCTGTTGGTTAGTGTGTAGGTGTCAGTCGTGCGCGACCTTTTGCGCGACGTGCTTTTAATACCTTACGACCACCAACAGTACGCATGCGTGCACGAAAGCCGTGTGTGCGAGCGCGCTTCAAATTGCTAGGTTGAAATGTACGTTTCATGCCTGTCTACCTTGAAAATCTGTAATTACTGCGATCCATTAGCGTTAAAAATATTGCGCATAATAGAGGCGCGTGAAAGGTACGGGATGTTACTGTTAATGTCAATATTTAATTGGATATTCGACACACCCAGCTGTTTGATAGTTTGCTGGGTGATCGAAGAAATTATTTTACAATAACCTTAAGTCCCTGACTCCAAGTAATAGTTAACGCGTTTAATTTATCGAAACGGGTTCCACCAGGGTGTTTTCTTGTCTGAAGTGTTAGTGGTCTCGGTTGGTGACGAATCATCTGAAGTCGTACCTGTTGCAGCGTTATTTTGTGCTGTGTTTTCGCCTTCCTCTTTAGCTTCACTTTTGGCAGCTTCGCCTTCTGCCGTAGTGTCATTTTTAGTAGCTTCGCCTTCTGTCGTAGTGTCACTTTTAGTAGCTTCGCCTTCATCATGATTTGACATTCCTACTGCGGTTGCACCAGCGGCGGCTGCGCCTGCAACAGCAGTGGCTGCTTTTTTAGCCATGTCTTTCATGTCACTGGCTGCTTTTTCAACGGTGTCTGTGGATGTCTCTGCAGCGTCTGTTGTTGCTTCACTGGAAGCTGTGGTTGTTTCTTCAGTTTTGCTTTCTGGAGCAGCAGTAGATTCTGCTGTTTTTTCTGTAGTGGCTGCTTCTTCCTGCTTGTTTGCGGTGTCAGGCTGTTCAGTTTCAGTAGTAGCGGCGGGTGCAGGCTCTTGGGTTTCAGCGGTAGCTTCAGGCTGTTGAGCTTCAGTAGTGGTGGCGGTTGTAGATTGTTGAGCTTCAGTAGCAGCGGCAGGTGCAGTCTGTTGAGCTTCAGTAGCAGTGGCAGGTGCAGGCTGTTGAGTCTCAGTGGTAGCGGCAGGTGCAGGTTGTTGAGTCTCAGTGGTAGCAGCAGGTGCAGGTTGTTGAGTTTCAGTGGTAGCAGCAGGTGCAGGTTGTTGAGTTTCAGTGGTAGCGGCGGCTGCGGGCTGTTGAGTTTCAGCAGTAGCGGCGGTTGCAGGTTGTTGGGCTTCAGTAGCAGCAGGCGCAGTTTGTTGAGTTTGGGTATTTGCTGCAGGCTGCTGGGCAGTAGCTGTTGCTCCCGCTCCTGCTGAACCAGCTGATGCAGCTTGGTTTGCAGGGGCTTCTTGTTGCTCTTGTTCCCCGGCAAGTTTGGTATAGGTCCATTGTATACAAACATTGTCTTTGTACATTTTTGTACAGCTCCAGCCGTTTTGACCAGGGTTGGCCTGTGCAGAGGTTATGGCACCAAGAGTTGCAAGTGTGCTAATGAAAAGTACTTTGTATAGACGAGGAGTTTGGGTTTGGCTATCTTCTTTCATCTTTATTTCCTTTAATTAATATCCTTAATTAGCTGACAGTTTTATGGCGGTGATTATATGGTATTTTTGAATGGATAGCATAATTTTTCCGGTTTTGGAAAGTCGGAACATTTATAGGGCGTCAGGGAAGTTCCCAGGGTCGGGTGACAACAATCAAGTAACCACCTCAAAGCCCTGTTCGGTAGCAGCAGGTAGTGTTTGCAAAATGCCACATGATCCATCGTTACCTGAGGCTGCTATTGTAGCAACCATGTGTGCTGATTTACCGATACCCTTCCAGCTCTTTAACCATTTCATCAGGTAGCTCCAGCGCATCAGCCAGGGCATTCATGTATTGTTTTTCCTGCTTGTTTTCCGGATCTGTTACGAGCATGGAGACTAGATAAATTTCCGCAGCAGTTTCTTTGTCGTCCGCCATTTTTGCAACTGATTTGGCTCCAAGTGGGGTGACAACGCCGGATTTCAGCACATCTTCAATATCCGAGCCGAGTCCCAGTTTTTGAATTTGTTTGTTAATGGTTTCGGTTTCAGCTTCATCCAGCTTGCCATCACACTTGGCGGCGGCGATCATGGCTTTAACCAGTGTTTGACTGCGCTCTTCTGCTTCCTTGCCTTGCAGTTTGTCTACTGAAAGGGATTTGGGTGGTTCCAGTGCGGCAGGCTCTTTAGCTTCTGTTGTTGTGCCTGTGGTTTGTTGCTTTTGCCAGTTTTCCCAGGCTTTCCATGCGATTCCGCCAACTGCGGCGAGACTGCCAATTTTCAGGGCTGAGCCAGTGAGTTTTCTACCGGAACTGGTGCCGAGTAGCAGTGCGAGTACTCCAGCGGCAATCGCGCCTTTTTTCATGCCATCCAGAGTGGCAGTACGCTCATCGCCTTCGCTGGCGATATTGAGTTGTTCTTCTGCCAGTTTTTGACCTTTCTCGGCATACTCTTTACCTGTTTTGATAAGTTCATCCAGAAATGATTGCATGTCCATAATTACTCCTTGCCTTGTTGCTGCGGTTTATCCAGTGCCTGCTTTACCAGCGGTATGGTGATTCTGCGTTTGCTGGTCAGGCTTTCCCTGTCAAGCTTGTCGAGAATCCCGATAAGTGTAGTAAAATCTCTGGGATACCGCTTGTATATGTATTCAATTACTGCATTATCAAGTTCAATTCCCCTCTGTGCTGCGCGAAACTTGAGTGCTTTGGTTTTCTCTTCGTCATCCAGTTTGTGTACTTGCAGGTTGGTTCCCCAGAGTAGCCGTGAGTGCAGATCGGGCAGGGAGCAGTGCAGGTGTCTGGGGTTTTCATTGGCACTGAACAGCAGTACCTGTTGCTGTTCCCTTGCCTGATTGATGAGGTTGAAAAGACTGGTTTCCCAGACTTTTTGCCCAACAATGCTATGTACATCGTCAATGCAAATGAGTTGATAGCTTGTCGTGCCTTGTAGTACGTCAGTGCCATAGTTTTGCAGTTCTGACAGGGGTAAATAGGCGGTGCTGATGCCCTTTAGGTGAGCGCGTTGACAACTGGCTTGCAGCAGGTGTGATTTGCCAGCGCTTTTGGCTCCCCAGAGAAACAGCTGTTGGTGGTCATTGCTGCAAATGGCTTGTTTTAACTCTTGCAGGAGTAGCTGGTTTTGCGCATTGGCATAAAAGGATTCAAAGCGTTGTCCTTCACGAAATGCCAAATTTACAAGGGGTTGCTGGATTTGCATTAGATTCTGTAGATGTGGCTTTCTTTATAAGACTGGTGCAGATGGCGCATAATGACAGCCAGTATGGCAGCAATGGGAAGCGCCAGCAATACACCCAGGAAACCAAACAGTTGACCGCCAGCCAGTACGGCAAAGATGACGGTGACCGGATGTAGCCCAATACGTTCACCCACCAGCAGAGGCGTTAGTATCATACCTTCAATAAGCTGTGCAATGCCAAATACCAGCAGCACCAGCAGCAGGTCAGTTAAATCCTGTGTCTGGAACATGACCGCAGCCCCGGCAATCAGGACACCCGTGATCAGACCCAGGTAAGGCACGAAGCTGAGCATGCCAGCCAGCAAACCAATCAGCAGGGAAAATTCCACACCAACCAGCCATAATCCAAAGGTGTAAATCATGCCCAGACTCAGCATCACCAGCATTTGACCGCGTAAAAACGCACTGAGTACCGCATCGGACTCTTTGGCAAGGCGTTGGATGGTGGGGGCTGCCGAACGGGGGAGCAGATCATCGATATAGGCAACAAAATGATCCCAGTCACGTAACATATAGAAGGTAACCACTGGTGTGAGAGCGATATTGGCAAGCCAGGTCGCCACCAGCATGCCAGATTTTGAAACCGTGCTAATCAGTCCGCGAATAATGCCTCCCGCCTGGTTCCAGTGTGAGCCTATCATGGCTTTGATGCGGTCTACTTCGAGTACCGAGACATCTACATTTAAATCATTTGTGAGATAGGGTTGTAACTGTTTGACAGCCCAGTCAAGATAGCCAGGGAGACGGTGTAGCAGGGTTTTTATCTGTGTTTCCAGTACCGGAATGACCAGTAAAAAGATTAACAGAATAAAGGTAAGTAGCACCAGAAAGACAATAACGA